>JAOZMY010000027.1 GCA_029934085.1 bacterium
GGGGGACAGCGCCAGACCCTTACGCTCCTCATGGTCACCCTGTCCATCCCCAAGGTCCTTCTCCTGGACGAACACACCGCGGCCCTTGATCCCAAAACCGCCCATAGGGTCCTGCAACTCAGTAAGGAGATGATCGAGAACTACTCCCTTACCACCATCATGGTCACCCATAATATGCAACAGGCCATCGAGTTTGGTAATCGGATGATCATGCTTCATGAGGGCCAAATCAGATTCGACGTGAGGGGGGAGAAAAAACGGGGCCTTTCCGTGGAAACCTTGGTTAAATCGTTCGGGTCCGTCCTCAAGGACGAAACCCTTTTAACCGCGGCAGAGGTCGAATAGGCATTTGGCTGTTCACCTTTTTGTCAAATCCAGCCGTTTATGATAAAAAGAAAACGTGGGAAGAATTGAAAAGAAGTACCGTTCTCTCCGTGTCATCGCCTGGTTCTTCAAGTTAGGTGCGTGGATCAGTCTCATTTTTGGCTTTGTGCTGTTCTTTGCCGTGCTCTTCGGGGGAAAGATCATTCTCCACCTTGTCCCGAATTCTCCATACACACCTTACATGGAACTGGGACAAACCGCCGGGGCCTTTTTCCTTCTTGCCGGTTTTCTCATTAACACCCTCATCTTATACGCCCTCAGCAGCTCCATTCACCTCTTCATCGACATTGAGGCAAACACCCGAAAAACAGCACAGCTCCTCGAAGCCTCCCCCCTTCCCTCCTCAACCCCAACTGAAAAAGAGAGAACTCCTATTGAAACGTCACCAAAGACTTCTTAGCCTCGGTCTCCTCACCCTGTTCGCCGGGGGTATCCTCCTCACTTCCTGTATGCCGCCTACCAAGGCCGTTTCCAAGGAAAACAGCATGAAACGGGAAGTAGTCAACGTCCTCCTCGCCATGCAGACCGCTTATGAAAAGGAAAACATCGACGAATTCATGGTATGGGTTCACAAGAAATATCCCAAAAGGGTAAAGTTCCGAAAGGAAATCCTTAAAGACTTCGCGTCCTCTCGAGACATTCGGCTCAGTATCGTCATCGACGAAATCCTGGTGGGGGACAAGGGGGCGGACCTCAAGGTTCACTGGTACCGGACCTGGCTTCCCTACCCCGGAACCCAGGTGGCAAAAACGGAGGGAAAGGCTCGATTGCTGTTCACGTTAAATCCCATCCGCCTCTTTATCCAAAAAGGTGATAAACCTTTCGGACTTCCCGGCTCAGACTCCTGAGTCTCTCTCGGTTTTCCCATTAATCTCCAAAAAAACAAAGGCGGAAAAGGGGAATTCACTTTTCCGCTCTAAAGCGCTTAAATAAATTTTCTCCGCCCCTACTTGAAGGAATCAAGATTCCAATGGGTTGTAGCGGCAGATCTGTAACTACTTCTTTTGCTGGTTTTTCTTCTTATCCATCTCGTTGCCTACGATGTAGCCAAGCCCCATGCCAATACCGGTACCGATCAGGGTGCTCGTCGTGTCTCGTCCAATCAACTGGCCCGCCAGGGCCCCAGCGGCCGCGCCGCCCACTGCCCCCTGCTGGGCACTGTTCGTTAGACACCCTGTCGTCGTCAACGACAAGAACAACACTCCAATGACGAGACCAAGACCCCATCTAAGTTTTATAGCTCTTAACTTCTTCATTTTCTTCCCCTTTTCCTTTTTTGAGTTTCTGCATCAATAACAAAAACTAATTGCTTTTACAAAATACACCAATTCACCTTATATGTCAAGGTATTATCGTGATTATATAGAGATAATTCTTTAAAACTTATATAACTTGTTGATATTATAATCTTTATTTATTTCAGATTTCACCCTTCCAGCGCTGTCTGGCAAGAAAAAGGAACTGAGAGCGAACATCATCGGTCATCACTGCGAAATTGAATGAAACGGAAACGCCGGGAAACGACTTGTTGACCTCTGATCGGATCATCCCTGCCAGGTAATCCTTGATGGGAATGTTCGGAAACGGAACGCGAATCTCAACAATGATACCGTCTCCTACCTTTTCAACGTTTCCCACCATGCCAAGCTCATGAAAAGTCGCGGCAATTTCAGGATGTTCAATCTTCTTGATGACCTCCATTACCTCTTCAACTGAAACTTCATTCGTCATGGGAACCTCCCCCGATTTTTATTTTCACGACACGCTTTTTCCCCGCCCTGAGTGTAATCCCCTCTCCGGCAAGGGCTGTAAGGTCGATGGTTGTGTCAATTCCTTCTATCCGTTTGTCCCCTAAATAACCTCCCCCCTGCTTGATAAGCCGGCGGGCCTCACTTTTACTCTTCGTCAACCCCCCCAACACAAAAAGATCCACGACGGGAACTTCCGGACCCTCACCGTCCCTGGGAGAGTAATGGCAAACTGGAATGGAAGCCTCTCGATCCATCGTAACGGAACGAATGACAGAGGAGGTTTCGATCCTCCCCTCCGGATCCGCCGACCCAAATTGCTTGATGGCAGCCAGGTAGGCCTCTTTCGCCGCAGCCTCCCCATGGGTAATACGGGTTGCCTCGAATGCCAGGATTTCCTTCGCCCGGTTCAACTCCTTGTCCTTCAAACTTCCCAGATATTTTACTTCTCCCATCGGTAGAAGGGTAAAAAGGCCCAGAAATTTCTCAACGTCCCGATCGTCTGTGTTTCGCCAGAATTGGTAGAAATCATATGGTGAGGTCTTCTCAGCATCCAACCAAACGGCACCGGCGACAGTCTTCCCAAACTTCTCCCCACTGGCGTTGGTCAGGAGCGGGAAGGTCACCCCAAAGGCAGTCCCTCCGGTCATGCGACGAATCAGGTCGATCCCCGCAACGATGTTCCCCCACTGGTCTTGGCCACCCATCTGAAGCCGGCAGCCATGATCTACGTAGAGACGATAGAAATCATAGGCCTGCAGGAGCATATAGTTGAATTCAAGAAAAGAAAGCCCGGATTCGAGCCTCTGTTTGATGGATTCCGCCGTTAGCATTCGGTTGACGCTGAAATGCCGCCCGATCTCCCTAAGGAAATCGACATAATTGAGCGGAAGGAGCCAATCGGCGTTGTTGAGAAAGATAGCCCTGCCCCCTTCGAAATCGAGATACCTCCCAAGCTGGCGTTTTATCTTCTCCCCGTTGGCCTCGATCTGCTCCTTCAGGAGCATCTTCCGCATCTCGGTCTTACCACTGGGGTCTCCCACCATCGCCGTGCCACCTCCCAGAAGGGCGATGGGCGTATGCCCCTCTCGTTGCATGTGAACAAGAGACATGATGGGCACCAGGGATCCCACGTGAAGGCTGTCCGCCGTGGGGTCAAAACCGATATACCCAATGATAGGTCCCTCGGATTCGGCCTGATTCAAACCCTCTTCGTCCGTAATCTGATAAAGAAATCCACGTTCACGCAGTGTCCCGACAAGTCCCATAATAACGCTCCTCAATGTAATATCGGCCGGTTTATATCATGTCTCCAGAGGGGCTTCAAGGACACATGGGTATCCCACTGAGGCCCGTGGCTTAGAAGGCGTAACGAATCCCGGCACAGAGGAAGTTAGAACCACCATGGGTCCCATTAAAAAGACCGAAGACACCGGAACGGTGATGAAGTCGAAAGACAAAGCTGAAGGGAGGATTGGGGCAGGACCAATGGGGATCGAAACAGAATTCGAAGACCAGATAGTTCAGTAAACGGGTTGAGCTGTCACTCTCGATGACTTCCGCCTTCGGGCGCCCCCAGGCGTAGGACAACCCGTCTCCTATGGCAAAACTGGTGTCCAGGTATTTATCCCAGGGGAAGGAGTGCCAGCGCAGAAGGAATAGGCCATTCGTCTCGAAATGGTCCTGGACACCAAAATGTTTTCCAACCTGGCCTTCCACCTCCCCCGTGATCCGATCCTTCCAAAACGAAAACACCTGCCGGCAAAGGGCAAGGCAGACAAGCTGTGAATCTTCGAACTTCGCCGACCCCATCAAAATATCCTTCAAATCACTGGGGGAATACTGCCCGGCATACAAGGTAAAAAACCACTTGGGATCTTCGGCGCACGCCCCTTTCGGGCATACCAACATCCAAAGGCAGGCTACCAAAAGACAGGGACAGTAGACCTTAGTCAGACACCGTATTATTAGCCGGGCAGCTCGTTTACTGCACCACATAACGCCCGATTTTAATAATCCGATCCGCGATCTTCCGACGCAGTGCCACACTGTTCACCGGCGTATACCGAGTCAGTCGTTTCAAAGCCGAAAGCTGGGTCCGTAGGGTATCCCCGCTTGAAATAGCGGCAAATATAAGCTTTGCCCATCGTTCGATCCGCATCATGGCATCGACGATATAGACATGGATGATGGCGTCGGAGATCTCCACGCCTTCGTCTCCCGACTTCATCTTCATCTTCTTCACCCGAAGCAGCCCGCTGTCCATGGCAAAGATCTCGATAATAATGTCGCTGATCATCCCGAGGATCTCCTGCTGACTATCCAAATCATCCGGGTGGGCCTGATAGGCCGCCCCGGCGGTAAGGAGCGCGATCTTCTTGGCGTTTTCTACCAGGTAGGTCAACATCTCCATCCCCTCCTGGGGCACCTGACGCAACCCGCTCGGCTTAAGCAGGTCACTGGCTGCCTGCTTCATGGCCTGGATGAGAGGCAGCTGCCCCTTCATGGCCCTTCGGAAGAGCATACGCAGGATCAAAAGGCGGTTGATCTCGTTGGTCCCCTCAAAGATGCGATTGATACGGGAATCACGGTAATAGCGTTCCACTGGATAATCCTTGATATAGCCATATCCTCCATGAATCTGAAGGGTTTCATCCACCACGTAGTCAAGCATCTCCGAGCCGTAGACCTTGTTGATGGAACACTCCGTGGCATATTCCTCGATCCCCCGGGCCGACTCGTAGCCCGCCTCGGGAGAAGTCATGTCGATATCTTTGAGGCGCTCCTCGATGAGCCCCGCGTTCCGGTAAACCATGCTCTCCGCGATAAAGGTCCGAATGGCCATCTCACCGATCTTCTCCTTGATGAGGCCGAAATCGGCGATGGGATGTCCAAACTGGACTCGTGACTTGGCGTACTGAACGGCATCACCAAGGGCCAGTTTAGCAGCTCCCACGCAGGCTCCTCCCAACTTGTACCGGCCGATATTGAGGATGTTGAACGCCACGACGTGCCCCTTGCCCGGTTTGAAAAGGAGATTTTCCACGGGCACCTTGACATTCTCCAGGATGAGACTTCGGGTCGAGGTCCCTCGGATCCCCATTTTGTCTTCCTCTTCCCCAAGGGAAAGCCCTTCCGAATCCCGGTCGATGATGAACCCGGTAAACTGCTCGCCGTCGATCTTGGCGTAGGTGATAAAAATGTCGGCGTAGGCTGCGTTGGTAATAAACTGCTTTTCCCCGTTCAGAATGTAATACTTACCATCCTCGGAGAGAACTGCCGTAGTTTTGGCATTCAACGCATCCGTTCCCGCCTCCGGCTCCGTCAAGGCATAAGATCCTATCAACTCACCACTCGCCAGGCCGGGGAGATACCGCTTCTTTTGTTCATCATTCCCGAAATAGACGATGGGGAGACTGCCAATTCCTGTGTGATCCACGTTAGCCACGGCAAAGGGACCGCCCAGCGGAACCTTTTCCGTGATGATAAGGGAACTGATCTTATCCAATCCCATGCCCCCGTATTCTTCCGGGATGTCTCCCCCCATCAGGCCCACCTCAGCTGATTTTCTCAGTAGTTTCTCCATAAGGCCCTCTTCCTTGGCCTCCAGATCATCGATCACCGGGGCTACCTCGCCGAGGAGAAACTCCTCCGCCGCCTTCGCCACCAGCTTGTGTTCTTCCGTCATGTCCTCGGGAGTAAAGATATCCTCAGGGTCTGCCGTTTCAATCAAAAAGCTCCCACCCGTGTTTTTTCCCATTGTTGCTTCCTCCTTAGGCTGCTTCATTCTCAAAAATCGCTGCCGCTCCCATGCCACCGCCGATGCACATGGTCACCAGGCCCCAACGCCCTTTCCGCCGGCGTATCTCGTGCAAAAGGGTCACGGTAAGTTTTGTCCCCGTGCATCCAAGGGGATGACCCAGGGCAATGGCCCCACCGTTGACATTGACCTTCTCGGGATCGAGATCAAGGGTTCGTATGCAGTAAAGGGCTTGTGAGGCAAATGCCTCGTTAAGCTCGATTAGATCCAGATCTTCGACCTTGAGTCCCGTCAGTTTCAGGACCTTGGGAACAGCCGCCGTGGGGCCGATCCCCATCACATCAGGAGGGACCCCGGCCGCGGCAAAGGCACGGAAGGTCAAAAGCGGTGTCAGCCCCATTGCCTTTGCCCGCTCCTTGCTCATGACCACCACGGCCGCCGCGCCATCGCTGGTCTGAGAGGAATTTCCCGCCGTTACCGTCCCCCCCACTTTGAAGACAGGACGGAGTTTCGCCAACCTCTCCAGGGACGTGTCTGGACGGATTCCCTCGTCTGTGTCAAAAACCTTTTCCTCATAAAAAGTAATGCCATTTGCGTCCGCCTTGGGAACCCTCGCCTTAATGGGGACGATCTCTTCCTTGAACCTCCCTGAGGTCACGGCATCGCACGCGCGCATCTGGCTCTGGTAGCCGAAGGCATCCTGATCCTCGCGGGAAATCCCGTATCTCTCCGCCACGTTTTCGGCTGTCAGGCCCATGGAGATGTAGGCCTGAGGGTAGGTCTCCATGAGATTAGGGTTCGGGGCGGGTCGCAGGCCACCGATTGGGATATAGCTCATGAACTCCACGCCTCCCGCCACAACGACCTCGGCAAAAGCGCACATGATCTTCTCGGCGGCGATGGCGATAGACTGCAAACCGGAGGCGCAGAAACGATTAACGGTCTGCCCCGGCACACTTTCGGGAAATCCGGCCCGCTGCGTCAGAATCCTTCCCAGGTTCATTCCCTGTTCCACCTCGGGGAAGGCGCAACCGATAATTACATCATCGATCTCCTTCGGATCGAGCCCCGGGGTCCTCTCGACAACCGCTTTCAAAACCGTCGCCCCTACCTCATCGGGTCGAGTATAGCGTAGGGTTCCCCTCGGCGCTTTCCCCACCGCCGTCCTTACCGCTGTTACGATAACCGCCTCTTTCATCTTTTATCCCCTCTAATTTCTCAGTGGTTTACCCTTCTGCAGCATGTAACGGATGCGCTCTTGAGTCTTTTCCTCACCGCAGAGGCTCAAAAATGCCTCTCGCTCAAGGTCAAGGATATACTGTTCTGTCACACGGGATCCGGGCAGGACATCGCCACCCGTCAGAACCCATGCCAGCTTTCGTCCGATATGGGCATCATAGGGAGAGATCTGCTTCCCTTCCTCCATGTAATAGATTCCCAACTCCAGAAGGGCCCTCCCATCGTCCCCCATGGCAACGAGGTTTTCGGGGGGGCGGGGAGGACGGTATCCCTGGGCATCCATGGCCAGGACCATCGCCTTTGCCTGATGAATTAGGGCGTCCCGATTCATGCAAACACTATCTTCCCGCCGAAGGTAATGATACTTCCTCGCCTCTTCCGCGCTGGTAGAAACCCGCGCTATGCCGATGGTCTCAAAAACACTCCGGACAAAGGGGAAATAGTCTCCTTCATAACCCTCCGGAAGTCCCTCGAATGCCCGAATCAGCGACTCCTTGCATCCACCCCCGGCCGGGATCAGTCCGACCCCTACCTCGACCAGTCCCATGTAGGTCTCGGCATGAGCCACGACCCGGTCAGCCGCCAGGCAGATCTCGCATCCACCCCCCAGGGCCATCCCTGCGGGGGCCGTCACCACGGGCACCTGAGCATACTTGAGTTTTAGGAAGGCATCCTGAAACTGCTTGATGGCAAAATCGATCTCTTCCCAATTCTCATCCTCTATTTCGAAGAGGAGAAGCATGAGATTCGCCCCGGCAGAGAAATTGGAGGCGTGGTTGGCGACAACCAATCCCCGCATCTCAGACTCCACCCTCCCGATGGTCTCATCGATCATGGCAATGATATCCCCACCGATGGCGTTCATCTTGGTGTGGAATTCAAGGCACGCCACGTCGTCACCGATATCCCACAAGGTTGCCCCCGGATTTTCCTTGATCTTACGGCTCGAGGTGCCCTTTTCTTTGAGGAGAATCCACCAATCAGGGCGCTCCAGGGGACGATGTTCCCCTGAAACAGGGTCGAAAACGTATTGCACATTGTCATGATAGACATAGAAGGAACCAGCCTCCGTGGCCTGGACCCTATGCGCAAGCTCCGGAGGCGCCATCTTCGCTTTTTCCATTTCCTCCAGGAGAACGTTAACTCCAAGGGCGTCCCAAAGCTCGAAAGGACCGTGTTTCCAGGCAAATCCCCACTTCATGGCGTTGTCCACGTCCTCGATCCGGTCACTGATCTCAGGCACCTGGGTAGCCACATAATTCAGCATCCCGAGCATAAGCTCCGACACAAATCGGGCCGCCGGGCTCTCATCCTTCAAGAGGAGCTGAAGTCTCCGTATAGGGTCCTCGTAAGGCTGAAGTTTGTCCAGGATCGGTAGCGAAACCTTCTTCTTGGGACGATACGTCATCTCCTTCAGATCGAGGACCTCGATCCCCTCTTTCGTTTTCCTGTAAAAACCCTGGCCCGTCTTTGCCCCTAACCACCCCTTTTCCATGAGGGCCTGGAGCTTCTCGGGAGGATTGAAAATCTCACGCTGCGGATCGTCAGACGCCATCTCGTAAACATTCTTTGCCACATGGGCAATGATATCCAAACCGACCATATCGGCAGTTCGGTAAGTCGCTGTTTTGGGATGTCCGATGAGTTTTCCCGTTAAGGCATCGACCTCTTCGACAGTCAGGTCCCATTTCTCCATTAGGCGAAACGTCAGAAGAAAGGCAAAGATCCCAATTCGGTTGGCAATGAAGTTCGGTGTATCTTTGGCGATCACTACTCCCTTGCCCAGGTCTTTCTCTCCAAACTCCCGGACCGCGGCTACCACCTCCGGAGCCGTCCATTGGGTGGGGATAATCTCCAAGAGCCGCATGTACCTGGGAGGGTTGAAAAAATGAGTTCCCAAAAATCGCTTCCGGAGTCCCTCCGCCATTCCCTCCCCTATCTTGTGGATGGGAATCCCGGAGGTATTGGTGGTCACAATGGCGTGCTCGGAAACAAAGGGAGCGATCTTCTCCATCAAAGACTGTTTGATGGGAAGAGACTCTACCACCGCCTCGATGATGATATCCGCATCCTTTAGGCGTTCCAGGTCGTCTTCGAAATTTCCCGGGACGATCCGGTCGGCCCATTCGGTCCTAAACAGAGGTGAGGGCTTGGCCTTTTTCAACCGTTCGACGGCCCCAAGGGCAAATCGGTTTCGAACCTGGTGTGAAGATAGTTCCAGCCCCCTTTTCTCCTCTTCCTCCGTCAAGGTCTCCGGCACGATGTCAAGCAGCGTAACCTCCAGGCCCGCGTTGATCATGTGAGCCGCGATCTGGCTTCCCATGACACCCGCACCCAATACGGCCGCACGCGCAAATCTTTTCATAGCTTCCTCCCGTCTTCTCTCGCCGCTGAAATTCCTCTCAGTTATCACCGGGGGGATCCGGTGATTCTTTCTTCTGCTGCTGATATTTCTTGATTTCCTCTTCCCTTAAAACCTTTCTTAAAACCTTGCCTATGAGGCTCTTGGGCAGCTCATCCCGAAACTCAACCAGCTTCGGCACTTTATACCGGGCAAGTCTCTCACGGCAATAGGCAATAATCTCCTCCTCCGTAGCCGTCTCCCCCGGTTTCAATACTACGAACGCCTTGACGGTCTCTCCCCGGTAGGGATCCGGCACACCCACAGCCACGGCATCCAAAATCTTCGGGTGGGTAAAAAGGACTTCGTCGATATCCCTCGGATAGATGTTGTATCCTCCGGCAATGATCATATCCTTCTTCCGATCCACGATGAAGAAATAACCATCCTCGTCCATCCGAGCGATATCCCCCGTCTTGAGCCACCCATCCTCGGTCAAGACCTTCTTTGTCTCGTCTTCCATGTTCCAATAGCCCTTCATAACCTGGGGGCCTTTCACACAGAGCTCTCCCGCCTCTCCGAGAGGAAGATCTTCGCCCGTCTCCAGGTCCACAACCTTGCTGTCCGTATCGGGGAAGGGAATCCCAATACTCCCCTCCTTGATAACCCCTTCCAAGGGGTTGGCATGGGTCACCGGAGAGGCCTCGGTCAGTCCATACCCCTCTACCAGCTTAGCACCCGTCAATTCCTTGAAACGCCGCATCACCTCAAGAGGCAGCGGGGCCGCCCCGCTGATACAATATTTGATGGAGGAAAGATCAAACTTATGGACACCCTCCATCGTGTTGATGGCCTGATACATGGTAGGCACGCCCGGAAAGATCGTGGGGCGTTCCTTATGGATGATATGCAGAATCTGCTTGATCTCGAACCTGGGAACGAGGATCATCTCGGCCGCGATCAAGACCGCCAGATTCATGGCCGTCGTCATTCCATAGACATGAAAAAAGGGAAGAACGGCCAAAGCTTTCTCCTCCCCCTCTACGGCGCTGGGAATCCAGAGGCGGACCTGATAGGCGTTGGCAACCAGGTTCTGATGGGTCAGCATGACCCCTTTGGCCACACCCGTGGTTCCTCCCGTGTATTGGAGCAGGGCGATCTCCTCACTCTCGACCTCTTCATCCCTGATCTGATCCGTGGCCTCTCTCATGAGATCCTTCCATCGGTAGACCCCTTCCTCCCGGGGGATTTCCACCCACTGTTTCTCCCTTTTCGCCTTGAGGGGATAAAGAAGCCTCAGAAAAAAGGGCAGGAAGTCCTGAACGCCCGTGAAGATGATCCGTTTGAGCTGGGTCTTCTGCATGGTCTTTTTCGACTTTTCATAGAAAAGGTCGAGGGTGATAAGCGTCTCGGCCCCCGCATCGTTGAACTGATGCGTCATCTCCCGCTCCACATAGAGGGGATTGGTATTGACCACCACGGCCCCAATGCGCAGCGCCCCGTAATAGGCGATGACCGTTTGGGGACAGTTGGGAAGCATGATGGCCACCCGATCTCCCTTCCTCACCCCGAGACGGCGAAGGATATCCGCCATCTTACGGGTCAGGGTCTGAAACTCCCGATACCGTATCTTCTTGCCATAGAAGCTCATGGCCACGGTATCGGGAAAATGTTCCGCCGTCCGGTCCACGAGGGAGAACAGGGGAATCCTGGGATAGTTGAAAGAACGGGGAACGTTTTCTTGGTAAAACCTGTACCAGGGACGATCCATAACACACCCCCTTTGAAAAATGGGTTGCGACTGCGGCACGTCCCCTCAAATGGGAGATAAAACGATAGTCACCTGGCCATTTTTGAGGGTCTTTGCCTGAACCTCAAACGGGTCTCCCACCTTCAGCGCCTCCAATGCCACCTCCGGTATCCAGCCCATGACCCTGATTCCCCCTTCCACTTCAACAACCCCTACAGGACAGGGAATTTGGGTCACCTTCGCGAAAGGCATCTTAGGGGGAGAGACACCGTAGTGAGCGGGAGGAACAAAGATGGACGTAAAGGAAAGGAGTTTTCCTCTGGTAGGGATCTCCACAAAGGTCATGGATTCCTCCAGGCAATCCGGACATTCCGCCCTCGGCGGGAAAAAAGTCCGGCCACAGGTCTCACATCGGGTCCCAAAAACCTTACCACTCGCCAGCGCCTCAACAAAAGGTGCTCCCACCTTTGTGTATTTTATAAAAAGAGAAAAGTCTTTGAATTCCATTTCAATCTTTCCTGTAAATGGTTACACCGACCACCTGGCCACTTCCCCCCACATTGTGGGTTAACCCCACCTCCGCGTTGGGGACCTGTCTGGATCCGCATTCTCCACGGAGCTGCTTCGTTATCTCTACAGCCATGGCCACTCCCGTGGCACCAACGGGATGCCCCTTCGATTTGAGGCCGCCGTCCACATTTACGGGGATCTTCCCGCCGATGTATGTTTCACGCGCCTCGATGAGGGCTCCGCCTTCCCCTTTGGGACAAAACCCAAGATCCTCATAGGCGCAGATCTCCGCGATAGTGAAACAGTCGTGAACCGTAGCCACGTCGATTTCGTCCGGGCCTATCCCCGCACGTTGATATGCCTCTTTCGCTGCCTCCACCGTGGCCCTCAAGGTATGGAGGTGTTCCCTGTCCGCAATCCTCATGGTGTCCGTCGCGGTACCGATACCCTCGATCCACACAGGAGGCTTCGCGAAATCCCGGGCACGTTCCTCGCTGGCAAGAATCACGGCCGCGGCCCCATCCGTGATCAAGCTGCAATCGTAGAGTTTCAAAGGATAGGCCACCATAAAAGAGTTCAGCGCCTTCTCCAAAGTAATCTCTTTGGGCATATGGGCCAGGGGATTCTGATTCCCGTAAAAGTGATTCTTGACGGCCACCATGGCAAGCTGTTCCTCCGTCGTTCCGAAGGCCGCCATATGGGCACGGGCCACCATGGCGTAATACCCGGGAAATGTCATTCCGAAGGGATACTCCCAAATAGCATCCCCACCCTTTCCCATGATCTCCGTCGCCTGGGCCGTGCTGACCTCCGTCATCTTTTCGGTCCCGAGCACCAGAACCACATCCGCCAACCCCGAGGCAATGGTCATCCATCCCACCCGCAGGGCCATCGTCCCACTGGCACAGGCCCCTTCCACCCGGAAATTCGCCTTGGGATAAAATTCCAGATAGTCGTGCATCTGGGCGGAGGGTTGGAGGGCAAAGGAAAACTCGTCCGCGGCCACCGCCGTAACCATACTATCAACACTTTTTAGGGTTGTTCCCGCATCCTTCAGGGCTGCGGCCACCGCCTCGAAGGCAAGTTCCCGTTGGGAGGCATCCTCCCTTACACCGAACCTCCCCTGACCGGCGCCCACAATCGCCACTCTATGTTTCACGTGATACTCCTTTCAAGAAAAAGCAAAAATCTACATCGACCACGCTTCGACAAATCGTTCCCATGGGAACATCGATTTACCCCTCGAAACGCTTGAAAACCAGCGAGGCATTGGTTCCACCAAAGCCAAAGGAATTACTTATAGCGTATTTGATATCCGCCTCCCTCGCCTCGTTGGGAACGTAATCCAGGTCACATTCCGGATCGGGGTGCTCATAGTTGATGGTCGGAGGGATAATCCCCTCTCTGATGGTCAAGATGGTAAAGATGGATTCTACCGCCCCCGCGGCTCCCAGGAGGTGTCCCATCATCGATTTGTTCGAACTGATAGGAACCTTGTAGGCGTAATCACCGAATACCTTTTTGATCGCCTTCGTTTCGGCAATATCATTCAAGGGGGTCGAAGTTCCGTGGGCATTGATGTAGTCGATGTCCTCCGGGTTGATCCCCGCATCCTTCAGGGCCGAGGCCATGCACCGGGACGGACCCTCTCCGTTGGGAGACGGGGCAGCGATGTGATACGCGTCCGCGCTCTGCCCGAATCCAACGATCTCCCCGTAAATGGGGGCGCCCCGTTTCTTGGCATGTTCCAGGGTCTCCAGGACAACAACCCCGCACCCCTCCGCGATAACGAAACCCGTCCGTTCCTTGTCAAAGGGACGGCTGGCCTTCGTGGGATCGTCTTTCAGCTCCGCCAAGGCTCGCATGGCATCAAATCCGCTGACCGATACCGGTGAGATCGCCGCCTCAGAGCCACCGGTAATCATGACATCGGCATCACCGTATTGAATTGTCCGTAGGGCGTATCCGATGGAATGGGCACCCGTGGCGCACGCTGTCGAGATACTGATACTCGGCCCTTTCGCTCCGGACCGGATGGCGATCTGACCCGAGGCCATATTTGAAATAAGCATAGGAATGAAAAAGGGGCTGACCTTCCTCGGGTTATTCGTCTGGATCAGACGTTTGTGAAATCGCTCGAAGGTCTCCAATCCCCCGAGACCCGCTCCCACGAGAACACCCACCCGCGGCGCGTTCTCCTCCGTGATTTCAAGACCCGACATCTCCAGGGCCAGCTTGGCCGCCGCCATGGCAAATTTCGTGAAGAGATCCATCCGCTTGGCTTCCTTGGAATCGATAAAATCCTCGGGCTTGAAATCTTTGACCTCACCGGCGATCTTGGATTTCATTGTCGTGGCGTCAAAACGCGTAATATAACCGATACCAGACTTCCCATTAATGAGGTTCTCCCAGGGCTCTTTAGGCCCTATCCCCAAAGGCGTCACCAGCCCATATCCCGTGATTACAACGCGCTTTTTCAAGCCACTCCTCCTTAGGCTTCAAGAAGTGGAATTTACATCCTATTGATGCTCAATCCACTCCCATCATGATTGATGAGATTTAATAAACTCGATCGCATCTCCGACCGTCTGAATCTTTTCAGCCTCTTCGTCCGAGATCTCTATATCATATTCCTCTTCCAGAGCCATGACAAGTTCCACGATATCCAGGGAATCTGCTCCAAGATCGTCGATAAACTTTGCATCCGGTGTTACTTCGCTCTCATCCACACCCAACTGGTCCACGATAATTTCTTTTACTCTTTCCTCGACTGACATAAGCCTCCTCCTTTTACTTTTTTATCTCTTCCACACGTTTCACCTTTATATATACAAACCACCACTAACATTCAATACATGCCCCGTAATGTAAGAAGCCGCGTCAGACACGAGGAACAACACGGCATTCGCCACATCTTCAACACTTCCCAGACGTCCCTGTGGAATCAAGGACAGAATTCCCTCCTTTGCCCTCTCTTCCATTTTCTCCGTCATATCCGTCTGGATGTATCCCGGGGCAATAGCATTCGCCGTGATCTGCTTTCGTGCCAGTTCCCTCGCCACGGCCTTGGTAAAACCGATCATTCCGGCCTTCGAGGCGGCATAGTTGGCCTGGCCGGGATTCCCCATGAGGGCAATCACCGAGGAAATATTCACGATCCTCCCATACTTTTTCTTCAACATATACCGAGCCACGGCCTTTGTACAGTTAAAAACACCTTTGAGGTTCGTCTCGATTACCCGGTCCCACTGCTCTTCCTTCATCCGAAGTAAGAGCTGGTCGTCCGTGATCCCGGCGTTGTTGACGAGGATATCGATCCTTCCCAGATCCCCATAGATTCCCTTGGCGAAAGCCTCTACCTCCTCCAGGTTTTCCACATGAAGCACGGCGGCACGGCATGACGGTTCGAACGCCTGCAAGGTAGTCTCCACCTCTTTAAGGCGCTGTTCGTTTCTTCCCGTTACGATACACGTCGCCCCGTTACGGGCGAGCACCTTTGCAATCCCGCGGCCAATGCCTCGGCTTCCGCCTGTTACGATCGCCACCTGCCCACTCAGATCGACGTTCATCTCTCGAGAGACTCCTTGAATTTCACAATATCCTCATAGGTCTGAATCGAAACCGGTGCAAAAGATTTGTCAAACCGCTTGAAAAGCCCTGAGAGGACCTTTCCGGGTCCCAGCTCAACCACCCGATCCACACCCAGACCACGCATGGTTTCCATGGTTTGTTCCCAATAGACGGGGGAGCTGACCTGTTTGACCAACATGGGAATAACCTCGTCCTCCGATTCATAAGGCTTCGCCGTCACGTTGGCAATCACAGGGGTCGTCATTTTCCCGATCTCAAACCCTTCCAGGACGTCCTTGAGACGTTCTCCCGCCTCTTTCATCAACGCGGAATGGAAAGGGGCACTCACGGAGAGGGGAATGACCTTCTTGGCGCCCGCCTCTTTTGCCAATGCACCCGCACGTTCCACTGCATCCTTGTGACCGGAAATAACCACCTGTCCAGGGCTGTTGAAATTGGCGGGATCCACCACATCTCCCTCGGCGGCCTTTTCGCAAATTTCCGTTACCTTGTCACTGGGAAGCCCCAGAACCGCCGCCATGGCACCCACGCCCACGGGAACGGCTTCCTGCATGAATTTCCCCCGCTGCTTCACCGCATAGACGGCATCCCGGAAGGCAAAAACGCCTGCGGCCACCAACGCCGCATATTCTCCCAGGCTATGGCCGGCAAGATAGGAGGGTGTCAACCCAACCTCCTCGGAGAAAACCCGGTAGGCTGCAATACTGACAGTCAAAATGGCAGGTTGGGTATTTTCCGTGAGGCGCAACGTCTCCTCCGGCCCCTCGAAACACATCTTTTCCATATCCATGGAAAGGGCATCACTGGCCTCTTCGAAGACCGCTTTGGCCACAGGGCTGTTTTCGACGAGGCTCTTCCCCATTCCAACCGTTTGGGCCCCTTGGCCCGGAAAGACAAACGCCCAACGCGTCATGATGACTCCTTACACTCTCTTCTTTTTCTTCTTCCGCGCGGCTTGCTTGATCAGGGCGGCCGCGATCTCGTTCCGCTGAATCTGATTGGTCCCTTCATAGATCTGAAGGATCTTGGCATCCCGCATCATCTTTTCCAGGGGATAATCCTTCATGTAGCCATAGCCACCAAGGACCTGGACGGCATCCGTCGTGACCCGCATGGCCATATCGCTGGCAAAGGTCTTGGCCATGGCGGAGTAATGTGAAAACTCCTTCGCGCCGCTGTCGATATGCCGAGCCACGGCATAGACCAAGGCACGGGCCGCCTCGATTTGGATCGCCATGTCCGCCAGCATGTGCTGGATAACCTGAAAGGACGAAATATGTCGGCCAAACTGCTCCCTCTCACGGGTGTAGGCAACGGCGTAATCGAGGGCTCCCTGCGCCAGTCCCACACCCTGGGCCCCAATCCCCGGACGAGAATGATCAAAAGTCTTCAGGATGACAAAAAAACCCTGGCCTTCACGGCCGATCACGTTTTCCTTGGGGACACGGCAGTTGTCGAAGATCAGTTCCCGGGTCGCGGAGGCACGAATCCCCAGCTTTTTCTCCTTTTTCCCGAAGCTGAAACCAGGCATTCCCTTTTCCACGATAAAACCGGTACACCCCCGAGGGCCCCTCGACTTGTCCGTCATGGCAAAAACGGAATAGATCTCCGCCTCTCCCCCGTTGGTGATCCACTGTTTCGTCCCGTTGAGGATATAATAATCCCCGTCCTTTGTGGCGGTGGTGTTAAGGTTTGTGATATCACTGCCCGCCCCAGGCTCCGTGACGGCGAAGGCCGCCAAACGCTTTCCGCTTCCGATCTGGGGGAGATATTTCTTTTTCTGTTCTTCATTCCCGTAAAGAAGAATCGGATAGGCCCCCAGGCCGCTGCCCGCGTAGCTCACGGAGACCCCGATACAGGCCCAGCTCAACTCCTCGACGGCAATACACTGCTCAAAAACACCGCCGCCCAATCCTCCATACTCCTCCGGCAGGCAAACCCCGAACAGTCCGGCATCCGCACAGACCTTCATGAGTTCCCAGGGGAACTCCTCTTTTTCGTCCAGTTCCGCCCGCGCAGGAACCACCTTCTCTTCGGCGATCCTCCGGGCCAGGTCCTTGATCATTTTCTGGTCTTCTGTCAAAAAATAATCGAGCGCCACACTTCCCTCCTCTTATTATTTCTCTAATTTTATTTTAATGGAGTACCACAATTAACTCATACGGTAAAGGTTTTCATCCGTATTAAACCGCATTTCCAAGGGTCAAGGACAAATAATGTTATCACTCTTCAGAGGATCGAGCCTGTCTTCCGTTTTTCTCTAAATTTCCATTCATGTTTAGCTTTTGAATGTTCTTCCTCATCCTTTCCACGAGATTCTGGGTCGCTAATTCATGGGCGTGAAAGACCGCGTTCTTGATCGCCTTCGGCGGGGAGCTCCCATGGGCAATCATGCAGACCCCGTCCACCCCCAGCAGCGGCGCCCCCCCGTATTCGGAATAGTCGAAGGACTGAAGAAGTCCCCGCAAGGCCCCCCGGATGAAAAGGTAGCCGATCTTCGCCGAAAGGCTTCCTTTCATGGAGTTTTTCATAAAACTGAAAATGGCGCTGCTCAATCCCTCCGTAAGCTTGAGGACGATATTCCCCACAAACCCGTCGCAGACCACCACATCCACGTCACCGCTAAAGATGTCCCGGCCTTCCACATAACCGATATAGTTGAGGAAAGAGTTGGAGAGGAGTTGGTGGGCCTCCCGGGTTAGGGTATTCCCCTTCGAGGTCTCTTCCCCATTACTGAGGATCGCCACGCGGGGAAAGGGGATATGGAGAACCGTTCGGCAAAAAACCGTCCCCACCACGGCGAACTGACGAAGGTGGTCCGGGCGGCAGTCCACGTTGGCCCCAATGTCCAATAGGACCATGTGGCCCTTGAAGGTGGGAATCAGCGTCGCAATAGCTGGACGGTCGACCCCCGGAATCCTGCGAAGGGTCATAATGGCCGCCGCCATGATCGCTCCGGAATTCCCGGCGCTCACCATGGCTTGGGCCTTCCCCTCACGGATCAACTTGAATCCGACCCGTAGAGAAGAGTCCTTTTTCTTGCGAACTGCAATGGTCGGGGCCTCGTCCATCCCGATGGCCTCCGAGGCATGGACGACCTCCACGTTGGAGGGGATCCCCCCCAACCGTTTAGCCTCTCTCTTAATCCGTTTTTCATCGCCGACGAGGATGACGGGCACACCACTAAAAGAGGCCTGAAAGGCCCCTTTCACGACCCATTCCGGGGCATGATCGCCCCCCATTGCGTCAACGCAGACCTTCATAACGAGGAAATAGAAAAGGGTGGGCAGGCCTACCCTTCTTCTACCTCCACGATCTCCTTACCCTTGTACGATCCGCAGTGCGGACAGACATGGTGGGGAAGCTTAGGCTCCAGGCATTGTGGGCAAATGGAGAGGGCAACTCCTTTCCACGCGTGATGGGAACGTCGCTTATCTCTCCTCGCTTTCGAGGTTCTTCTCTTGGGTACAGGCATGATTCTATCCTTTCAGTTTCAGGTTTTTCAGCACGTCAAAGGGGGAAAACCGGGGTTCCGACTCACACCGGCAAGGCCCCTCATTCAAATTGGCGCCGCAGGTTGGACACAGCCCCTTGCAGTCAGGGCAACAGAGGGCCCGATCCGGCATACCGAGGAACACCTGTTCATACAGGACATTTTCGAGGTCCAATTCGACGCCGTTGTAAATGGAAACATCCATATCATAAGGCTTCAGTTCCAGATCTTCCACCTTGCACATCTCATGAAACGGGGAATAGATAGATCTGAAGTGGTGAACGACAGGGTATCTAAAATGCGCAAGACAGCGGCTGCAGGTGAGGTCCAGCTCCACAGAGACCTCCCCCTCCACGATAACCATCCCGTCCTTACTCCAAACCCTGACCTTTCCTTCCACGTCAGACGTGGCGGAGAAATCCGAATTCTTTAGGAGGGAAAAATATTTGTTCGCCTTCTTGACATCCACCTTTAAGACGACCTCTTTTCCCTCCTCGGGAATCTGATTGACTCTCATCTTGCTTCCACTCCCCCTTAAGGCTGTTGGGTCTTACTATTACAATGAAAATCTTTTGTCAATAGCCACTTTTTTCAAGGAAACCGACGAGATACCCCTTACGTGTCAGCGGATTTTCCTTTCCGAAAAAAAGACATTACCCCATCGGGAAGATAGAGAATGAGAACCACAAAGAGGAGCCCGTAGATAACCCGGGCATACTCAGCTTTCAGAAAAGCCGAGAGAAGTTCGTTGATCAGGGACAAGGAAATTGCCCCCACAATGGGCCCCATGAAAGTTCCCCCGCCACCGAAAAGAGCCATCAGGACGATTAGGATCGAGATATCGATGTTGAAGACCGTTTCCGGATGAATATAGGAGAGATAGTAGGCGTAGAGCCCCCCCGCAATCCCCGGGAAGAAGGCAGAGAGAACGAAGGCGGAAAGTTTAACCCGTGGGGTATGAACGCAGAGAGTTTGCGCCACCTCTTCATCTTCCTTGATAGCCTTTAACCCCACACCAAACCGTGAAAATTCGATATGGCGCACCGTCAGAACCGTCACGACCATCAAGACAAACATGACCTCAAAAAAGATTCCCCGAGCCAGGCCCACATCGATCCCCATGGCCTTGAGCCAAAGCCCCTCCGGGCCCCCGAGAAAATCGAGGTTCTTGACCACCAACTCCATAACAAAAGCGAAGCAGAGGGTAATAAGGGCAAAATAGGGTCCACGCAGACGCAGAGCCGGATAGCCGATGACAGCCGCGATACACGCCGCCACGGCCCCGGCAGGCAGGGCGGAGACAAGCACCCAGAGGGGGGAAAGGTGAAAGTGATTCATGAGAAGGGCCGTCGTATAGGCCCCGATACCGAGGAAGGCCCCGTGGCCGAAAGAGAGATAGCCGGCGAATCCTCCGATCAAGACCCAGCTCTCCGCCATAACCACATACATGAAGACGATGAACAAAAGGGAGACAAAATAGACAGGAGGCGACAGCCACGGCAGGGCGAGGGCCCCCGCGATACAGAGAAACAGCAGGGTCTTCAGAAACGGTTTCATTCCTCCCCCTACACCTCGGACGCGAAGAGCCCCGATGGCCTCACCAGCAAGATCAGGATCAGGACGCCAAAAGTAATAACATTGACCCATTGATAAGGAAAAAAGGCCAAACTCAATCCATTGAGCAGTCCGATCAAAAGGCCGGCAAGGGCCGTTCCCAAGACATTTCCCACGCCACCCAGGATGACCACCAGAAAGATATAGATGAGCCAGAGATTGTGCGTATGGGGGTCGAAGGAATAGACGAATCCCATGGCGATTCCCCCCAGGCCCGCTGAGGCCACGGCCAGTCCAAAGGCGATCATGCTGATGCGTTTGAGGTTGATCCCATAGAGACGGGCCGCCTCCGGCTGCTGCCAGGAGGCGCGAAGGGCCTTGCCTGTATGGGTTTTCTTGAGAAAAATGTAGAGAACCGCCATCCCCCCAAGGGCCATTAGGGCGCCCACCGTCTGGGGCAATTGAAAGGCGAAGGGCCCGAGGAAGAGGGCCTTTCCAGTATATCGGGTGGTAAAGACACGTGGATCGGGAGACCCGATCAGAGAGATGAGGTTTTCAATAATGATCGCGCACCCGAAGGTCAGCACCATGGAGCTAACCACGATATCCCGCGCACGCATCACGGGAAAGATCAGGTATCGATAGAGGACCATCCCCCCGAAAAAGAGAAACGGCAGGATGACAAAGAATCCCAGGACGGGATCGAGCCCAAACATCTTCAAGAGGGCATAGGCAAGATAGGCCCCCAGGACGGCGAAGGCCGCGTGGGCGATGTTAATCACCTTCATGGCCCCCCAGACGAGGGAAAACCCCACGCCGAGGAGGCCGTAGATGGCCCCGATCATCAACCCGCTGATCAAGGACTGTAAAACAAGGATACCCGTCACGTCATTCTTCCTGTCGATTTAAGTAGACACGGCGTGGATGACTCCATCCACGCCGCCCCGGTTTCTACTTCCAATGCGGTTTGGGATAGACCGGGTCGTGGGTCCGAACGCTGAGCGGCCAGATAAGCTCCACCTTCCCGTCGATCACCTGGGTCAGATAGTTGTAGGGCTTGGGAAGTCCGCGCTTGTCGAACTTGAAATTTCCCGCGATGGTGTGCACCTCGTGGCTTTTCAACCAATCACGAATCTTGGTCTGATCGAGGGATTTCGCCCCCTCGACACCCTGTTGCAGGGTTTGCATCCAACAATACCCGAATCCGAAATAGACGGGATAGGCCGGCAGTCCCCAGCGTTTCTTCACCACCTCGTTCAGCTTCTTGTTCCCCGGGAACTTCAGTTTGTTATGCAGCGCCGTGCCGGAAAAGACATAATCGCCGTCCTTGCCCAGCTCCTTCGTCCAGGCGGGAATCACGCTCCCTACGCCCTGGACGATAGCCTTAGGATTGTAGTTCAGGGCCTTGGCCGCCCGCATGGTCATGACACCGTCGGCAAAGAAGCCATTCGAGAAGAGGATGTCACACTTCATCTGCTTGGCCTTCATGATCAGGGGCGTGGCATCCGGCAGAGGTAAGTTGTATTTCTCGTTGATGACGATCTTGATCCCCAACTCCTTTTCCATGGCCTTCATGGAATCGAGCAAGGAGGCCCCGATGGGGTTGTTCATCGTATAGACCGCCGCCCGTTTGGGACGGTCCTTCTCGGGGATCGTCTTCATCCAGTCGATGAATCCCAGATACCACCATTCCCCCATGAGAGGCGGTCCCCCGAAGGAATAGGTGTAGCCTTGACTGAAGCTCTTCATGTGGCCACCCATGGAGACATAGACCTTTTTGTACTTCTCGGCCACCGGCATGACTGCGCGCGCCGCTGTTCCGGGATACCCACCGAAGAGGAGGTCCACCTTGTCCACCGTGATGGCCTTCTCCGCGTAGGTTACCGCCTTGGAGGCGTTGCTCTCGTCGTCATAGATGATGAGTTTGACGGGCCGCCCGAGGAGACCGCCCTTCTTGTTGATCTCTTCCGCCCAGTAACGATAGCCCCGCTCGATCCATTTGGCCGTCTCGGCGAACTTGCCCGTCAACGGCAACGATCCACCGATCAGAATGGGTTTGGCCGCCACGCTTAAACCGGAGCCCATGAGAATCATGGCCATTCCCAAGGCAAGAATTCCCGCTGCTTTGAAACCTTTCATAAAACCCTCCTTCTTCCAAAAATTTTTTCCGGAAGGCCCCTCAAGGTAAGGTGCCTTCCCGCTTCACACCTCATATTCCAAGGTAGGAGGCCCGGATGGCCGGATCCTCCAGCAAACTTTTCCCTTCTCCCTCCCGGCTGATGACACCGTTTTCCAGCACATATCCCCTATCCGCCATGGACAGGGCCACATGAACCTCCTGGGAAACGAGAAGAATGGTCATTCCATCCCCGTTCAAATCCTGGATCACCTCGTAGATCTCTTCCGCCATCAGAGGGGAGAGGCCAAGGGACGGCTCGTCGAGCATCAGGAGCTTCGGCAGGGCCACCATGGCCCGCGCGATGGCCAGCATCTGTTGCTCCCCACCGCTCATGGTCCCGGCGATCTGATTCTTGCGATCCTTCAATCGGGGGAATTTATCGAACACCACCTCCAATTGCCGGCTGAATTGTCGCCGTGCCGCGCTGAGATAGGCCCCCATTTCGAGATTCTCCAGGACCGTCATTCTGGCGAAAAGCTTCCGCCCCTCCGGGACCTGGATAATCCCCAATCCACAGATCTGTTCCGGAGTCATCCCCACGATCTCCCTGTCTTCGAACCGGATCGATCCCGCTTGGGGAGAAACGAGACCAGAAAGGGTATTGAGAAGGGTAGACTTCCCTGCACCGTTCGAGCCGATAAAGGTAACCAATTCCCCTTCCGACACATGGAAATCCAGATTCCTCAGGGCCATGAGGTGTCCATGGGAGACACTCAAATCAGAGACGCGCAACATAACCCTTTCCCAAGTAGGCGGAGACGACCTCCGGATGGTGGGCCACTTCTTCTGGTGCCCCTTCGGCAATCTTCGCCCCATGATGCAGAACGATGATCCGATCGCAGGCCCCCATAATGGCCTTCATCACGTGCTCCACCATGAAGATAGTCAGGTTGAAGCGCCGCTTGATCTCGAAGGTGAAAGCGACCGCCTTTTCAATCTCCTTTTCGTTCAAACCGGCGAAGACCTCGTCAAGGAGTAGAAGCTCCGGATTGATGGCGAGGGCCCGGGCGATCTCAAGGCGTTTGCGGTCTTCCAGGGCCAGATTCAGGGGATACTGGTGCATCTTGTCGGCCAGTTCCGAAACCTCCAGGATCTCTTCCGCCTTTCCCGTCGCCTCCTTCACATCCCGGATTCCGTGTCGACCGTACAAAACGGCGATCCGGACATTCTCGAGGAGGGTAAAATCGGGAAGGGGACGGACGATCTGGAAGGTCCGACCGATCCCCATCTGGGCGATAATGTAAGGGGGCTTCCCCGTAATCTCTTTCTCTTTGAAAAAGAGGCGCCCTTCATCCGGGCGGTAAAACCCGGAAATCAGGTTGAAAAGCGTGGTCTTTCCCGATCCGTTGGGACCGATCAAGCCAACGATTTCCCCTTCTTGGATCTCGAAATCCAGTGACGATACAGCCCTAAGGCCGCCGAAGGACTTGGTGAGGTGCTCTCCTTTCAGCATGCCTTAGAATTTCACCTTATCCAGCCCCTTTAGGCCCAGGATACGACGGGCGTCATCGGGGGTCGCGATCTCCCGATGGAAGGCATTGGCCAACTCCACCGCCTTTTCCACCAGCTCCGCGTTGCTCTTCGCCAAAACTCCCCGCTTGATATAAATGTTGTCCTCCAACCCTACCCGCACATGTCCCCCCATGTTGATAGCCATGGCCGAAAGGCTGAATTGCGCCGCCCCGATCCCAATGACCGACCAGGTAAAATTCTCTTTCCCAAACAAGGATTCCGCCTTGTTTTTCAGATAGATCAAATCCTCCGGCGTCGCCCGGATGGCCCCCAACACCCCCATGACGAACTGGAGATGGAGAGGAAAAGAAAGCTGTTTGGTCCGAACCAGATAGTCGAGATTGTAGAGGTGTCCTACGTCGTAGATCTCCAGCTCTGGCTTCGTTCCGTTCTCCCGGATGATCTTGCAGAGATATTCAAAGTCCTGAAAGGTGTTCTTAAAGACAAAATCCTTGCTCTTTTCCAGATAGGGCTTTTCCCACTCATATTTGAACTCTTTGATTCTCGGAATGGATGTGTGCAGGGCAAAGTTGATGGAGCCCAGGTTGAAGGAGCACATCTCCGGGCTAAAAAGGGGCACCACCCGGGCCCGTTCTTCCACCGTCATGAGGATAGATCCCCCTGTGGTCAGGCAGATAACCACGTCGCTGTGCTCCTTGATACGGGTGACGATCTCGCGAAAATGCTCGGGGTCGGATGAGGGCATTCCATCCTCGGGTCTGCGGGCGTGGATATGGACGATGGCTGCCCCGGCCTCGGCCGCCTCGATGGCAGAGTCGGCGATCTGCCGGGGGGTAAGGGGCAGGTAAGGGGTCTGTGAGGGAACGGTAGCCGCCCCCGTAATGGCCGCGGTCAAAATCAACTTCTCCATAAAAAACCTCCTGGATTTAAAAACCTTTTAAATATCGACGATGGCCACCGGACGGATCCAACCAGCACTCGCCTTCTTGATTTTCACGGGGAAACAACAGACGGTGAAACCGTGCGAGACGGGAATCTCGTCCAGGTGGGCCAGTTTTTCCATGTGGCAGTAGCCCGCCTCGATACCGGCAAAGTGGGCCTCCCAGATCACCTTGCTGTTTCCTGTTTTCTTGAATTCCTCCGCCTGAAAGGGCAAGGGACGATCCCAGCTCCACGCATCGATCCCGACCACCTTCACCCCTCGATCCGTCAACCACAGGGTCGATTCCCGGCTCATCCCGCAACCCTTGGTCAGATACTCCGGCTTCCCCCAGTACTTGTCCGCCCCCGTCATGATCAGGACGATGTCTCCCTCCTTGATGGAATAGCCGATCTTCTTCTCCGCCTCCTCCATTTCCGCGGCCGTGATGAGGGATCCATCCGGCTTATGACGGAAATCAAGGACCACACCGTCAGAGAAGCACCACTCCAAGGGAATCTCGTCGATGGTCAGAGCCCGCTCTCCCCGGTTCATAGTGGGGTGGTAGTGATAGGGGGCATCCAAATGGGTCCCGGAATGGGTACAGAGGGTGAGAAACTCCACCGCCCAGCCCAGTCCTTCAGGGAGATCCTTCTCCGTGATTCCGGGAAAGAAGGTTTTCATCGATTCGGCCCCCGCCTTGTGATCCATGTAGTCGATCTTAGGAACCATGATGGGGGGATCACTCGGAAGTCCGTCCTCAATCGTGATACTCAGGTCAATCAGCTTCTTTCGTGCCATTGGTCTACCTCCATACATTCAAGACGCCCTTATTTTAATATACCCTACCCCGTGGTTCAAGGAGAACGGGTAAATTTTTCCAGATTGATATGATATAAGTAACTGACACCAGGGCACCAGGAAAGAGGAGATTCTATGCGAATCTTGATTGTGGAAGACGATATTCAGGTTGCTGCCTTTATTCGAAAGGGGTTACAGCAGGAAGGATACGCCGTCGATCACGCCGCCAACGGAGAAGATGGCCTTCACCTCGCCCTGACCGAACCGTATGACGCCGCTATCATCGACATCATGCTACCCAAGCTGGACGGCATCTCGCTGATCGAGAGGATCCGCAAGGAAAAAATCACCACGCCGGTCCTCGTGCTGAGCGCTCGAAGCTCTGTGGACGACCGGGTTCGAGGACTTCAATCGGGAGGGGACGACTATCTCGTCAAGCCCTTCGCCTTCGCCGAATTGCTGGCCCGAATCCAGGCCCTCATCCGCCGCGCCAACGCCATCGCGGAACCAACCACCTTGACGGTCGGGGATCTCACCCTCGACATTGTCAAACGCAAGGTCACGCGGGGAGGCATCCCCATCGAGCTTCAGGTCAAGGAGTTCGCCCTCCTGGAGTACCTCATGCGGAACACTGGACGCATCGTCTCCAAGACCATGATCATGGAACACGTCTGGGACTACAACTTCGACCCGCAAACCAATGTGGTGGAGGCAAGGATTTGCCGGTTGCGGGACAAGATCGACCGTTCCTTTGAAAAAAAGCTGATTCATACCATCCGGGGCGCGGGCTATGTCCTGGAAGAGAAGGACTGATTGCCTCGATCCACGAATGATTGACTTTTCATCCCAATTCCTCTATTTCGAGTAGACAAGAACACCCGAGGTTCTGAAGGGGGAAAATCATGGAGAAAAAACACATCCTTATCTTTACCTCTCTCCTCGCTGTCATCCTTTTGACATGGTGCGTCTTCCCAGCCCCCGCGGCCCTGCTGGGGACCCGTTTGATCACGCCAAACGGTCAGGAGCTCATGTCGTTCAGTAAAAATACCATCTTTATCAAGAAGACACCCTACAAGGTCCAGCGGTGGGGAACCGACCGACTGAAACTGACTCGCGAAGGAACGGATCAAGGGGTTTTCCTGAAGCGCCTTGGCGTCAAGCTCATGATTCGCGATCTCAAGGGAAATCTCCTCCACGTCATCCGGAAGGAAGGAGGGGTGTTTCGGGTGGAATCCCCAATCGGCGCCCTTCTCGTTTTCCTGAAGGTCTCCCCAAAGAAGGTCACGGTCTTCA
>JAOZMY010000087.1 GCA_029934085.1 bacterium
CGGCTGACCTCTTCCGTGCTTTCGGGCCAGACGACCACATCCGGCTTGTGAGGAGCGTGGAAAGACTCGTCTTTGGCGTGAAGGGAGAGGTTGGAGTCCCCGGTGGAGAACCGGTCTGGACCCACAACCTCCCTTAGTTTTTGCAGAAAAGTTTCAGAGACAGCCACGGAGCTATTCGCTTACCATGACGTTGGGATAATTTCCCTTGATCTCTTTGAGGATCGCTTGGGTGTCTCCCCCCTTGAAGCGCATGATGAGATCCCTGTAGCCGGGTGCAACGCCTTCATAGTTGATGAGGATAGCCTCTATTTTCCCACCATGTTTTCTTAGGATGTCCGCTACTTCTTTGGCGCTTCCAGATCTATCTTCTATTGGAAGACAAATACGAACGCCTCCCTGCTTGACCCCTGTTAGTGCTACCAAGACCTTGAAGACGTCGGATTCTGTAATGATTCCCACAAGGTTATCCCCCTCCATGACGGGCAGACCGCTGATCTTTTTGTCGTGCATGATGGCAGCTACATTTTCGATCGGAAGATCAGGACCAACTGTGATGGGATTCGGTGTCATGGCCTCTTCCACATTGGCTTTGGATAAGAGATAGCGGAGCTCATAAATATCCAAGGTGGTTGCTTTGGAAGGAGTGAAATCCTTTAGATCTCTGTCAGTTACGATCCCGACGAGTTTTCCGTTTTTCAAAACAGGAAGACGACGGATTCCCTTCTCCTTGAGAAGATGTACCGCGTCGACCACGGAAGCATGGGCGTCAATGGTGATAACGTCTTTTTTCATCCAGTCTTTCACGAGCATAGACATAAGTTTTCTCCTTTTTTGAATGGTTGTTTTTTTCTTTCATTTAAATAATAGTTTACAGCCTACTCCTTGTCAACCGATCGACGTTTAGAATATGGTCATCATTTGTGGAAACGTCAACTAAAAGGGAAATTGCTTTAACCTGAGGTCTTTGGTGGAGTTTGGAGGCCTCGCGATTTTACCTTTCTGATTTATGTTTCAGCGTGTTACTTATCTTGACAAACGTCTCCTTTTTCAGTAAAAGGTAGGCCGCTTGTGGCGGTGTAGCTCAGCTGGTCAGAGCATGCGGCTCATATCCGCAGTGTCCGGGGTTCAAGTCCCTGCACCGCCACCATTTCTGCTTAAAAATTTCTTCTCCAAACGATAAACAAGAAAAAAACCGGTCTGACAGATTTTTACTTGACTTTTTGTGAAAACTTATATATTCATTTCATGAAATGAAAAATAATAAGTCCTTGGTATCACAAGATGAACAGAAACACCTTGAGATTCTGAGTCTCATCGAAAAGGACGGAATGATTACGCAACAGGAGATTGCGGATCATCTTGGGGTGGCTATAGGACTTGTCAATTCATTCGTCAAACGTATGGTGCGTCGGGGTTATATCCGGATCAAGCGAGTTCCCAAGCGGCGGTATCTTTACATGTTGACCCCAAAAGGGGTTTCTGAAAAAGGACGCCTGACGATACGTTTTATTCAGGATTCACTGAAGCTTTATCGCGATTACCGTGCAAAATGCAAAGAACTCTTTAGGGAGCTCGTGGGGGACGGTGTCTCAAAGGTCTATCTGATCGGAACCGGGGACCTTGCAGAGATTGCGTATCTCTCTCTCCAGGAAGTAGGAATTGAGGTCTCCAATGTCTATGACCCACAGGACGGAAAGGTTGGGAAAAGGTTTTTTGGGAAGACGATCTGCCCACTTGAAGAACTTCCCAATGGGGGTGTCGTGGTGATGGCGGATCTTACCTATTCTGGAAACGGCGAGGACAAAAAACACGATTACTGGATAGATTTGAGGGCATAAAGACGATGCATTCCATAGATCTCGACAGTTTCAGATGGTATCTTGTGAAAACGAAACCGCGGGAAGAAGAGAGGGTCCTGCGTTATTTAAGATTTGCCAATTATAATTACATGTTCCCGACTTACTGGAAAACCGTCTTGTTTGGAAGGAAGAGAGAGAAGAAGCCTTTGTTTCCCGGTTACGTCTTCGCGTGTCTGCAGTTGAAGAGAGATTATCACAAGATACGTTATACCCGTGGCGTGTCTGGGTTTGTGAAATTTGGAGGATTGCCAGTTCCTATTCATGAAAGGATCATCGAATCACTAAGGGAAAGAACCAGGGAAGACGGCACGGTCAAAATGATCTCCAGGCCCCTTAGAAAAGGGGAAGTGGTGAAGATCGCAGAGGGCCCTTTCGCGGGGTTCGAGGCGGTTTTTGTAGAGTCCCTGAATGACGGGGAGCGAGTGGCGCTTCTGTTGAAGGGGCTCAATAGCGCTCGGGTGGAAATAAGCAGGTTGTATGTTTCCACCGTAATTTAACTTGTTGGCGCCAAAATTCATAGAGCTACCCGGCCGAAATCAGAAGAGTTTCGGGATGGCGGTAGCTTGTCTTCTTAAGGGAGATTCGTAGTGGTTTCAGTAGCGGTGATCGGGGGAGGATATTGGGGGAAAAATCTGATACGGAATTTTGCCGTGTTGGGGGCCTTGAAGGTGGTGTGTGATACGGATGTGGGTGTTCGAAAGCAACACGAGGAACAATATGGGGTGCGAGGCGTCGGTGGTGTTGAGGAACTCCTGAAATTTAAAGATGTGGATGCATGGGTTGTAGCCACCCCGGCGGCCACGCACTATAAGCTTGCCAGGATCGCGCTCGAAAACGGGAAATCGGTTTTCGTGGAAAAACCCCTTGCCATGAAGGGGACAGAAGCGGAGGAATTAATCCATCTTGCCCGGGAGAAAGGGAAGACTCTAATGGTGGGACATCTTCTTCAGTATCATCCCGCCGTTGTCAAGCTGAAAGAACTGATCGACGATGGGGAACTGGGAAGGATTCGCTATGTCTACTCCAACCGCCTGAACATGGGAAAGATCCGCACGGAAGAGAACATATTGTGGAGTTTCGCACCGCACGACATCTCCGTCATGATATCCCTTTTGGAGGAATTGCCGGAGTCGGTGATGTCTTCCGGGGGGACCTATCTCCAGCCCGATGTGGCAGATGTGACCCTAACCGCCTTTGAATTCCCCGGTGGCGTGAAGGGACATATCTTTGTGTCGTGGCTTCATCCCTTTAAAGAGCAGAAATTGGTTGTCGTCGGAGACCAGAAAATGGCCGTTTTCGATGATATGTCGGATGAGAAACTGAGACTCTATCCCCATTCCATCCTGTGGCGGCACCAAATCCCAGAGGCTCAGAAGGCGGAGCCGAAGGTGGTGGGGGTGCCGAAAGAAGAACCGCTGCGACTTGAATGTCAGCATTTTCTTGATTGCATTGAAAAGGGGCGGACACCGAAGACGGATGGGGAGGAAGGCCTCCGCGTCCTGCGAGTCCTCGAGGCTTGCCAAGAGTCAATCGATCGGGGAGGCAAGAAGATCGATCTTGTCCAGCCGCGTGCCGCCGGTGAACAGTCCTATTTTGCCCATCCAACTGCACAGATCGATGATGGCGTGTCGATTGGCGAGGGGAGCCGAATCTGGCATTTTTCGCATATTCTGACCGGCTCCACGATTGGGAGGAATTGCCGGATCGGGCAGAATGTGGTGATCGGCCCCGATGTCACGATCGGGAACAACGTCAAGATCCAGAACAATGTCTCGGTCTACGACGGTGTGACACTGGAGGACGATGTTTTCTGTGGGCCCTCCATGGTGTTTACCAACGTTATTAATCCTCGGAGTGAAATTCCCCGGATGCATGAAAGGGAAGAAACCCTTGTGCGAAAAGGAGCAACGTTGGGGGCGAATTGCACAGTTGTTTGCGGCCATACTATCGGAAAGTATGCCTTTGTTGGGGCCGGGGCGGTTGTGACCAAAGATGTGCCCGATTATGCCCTCGTCCTGGGGAATCCTGGGAGGATTTCCGGGTGGATGTGCCGCTGCGGTATCCGGCTTCGAAAAGGGGAAGATAATACGTGGGATTGTCCCGAGTGTGGGAAGAGCTATGAGGAAAGCAAAATGGGACTCGTCGAAAAGGTGTCTTCACCTGAGGTATGAAAGATCTCCTAATCGTTTCGTTTTATTTTCCCCCCATTATGTCCGCGGGGGCCGTGAGAATAGGGAAGTTTGCGAAGTATCTCACGGAATATGGTTGGAATCCCATCGTTCTGACGGTTGAGCCGAAATCGAACATAGCTCAGGGAATTCCCGTCGAAATTGACGACATGCAGGTTGTCCGCACCGCTTACCACGACCCGGTGGGTCTTTTTTCGAAGCCACCCTCTGTCGACGGGAAAACCTCACAGGCTTTTGGAAAAGAAAGATCCAGAGAGATGTCCCTCAGAGAATGGGTAAAGAAATATTTCCCCTTTACAATCCAGCGTATGCCGGATCGGATGCTGGGTTGGTATCCCTATGCGGTCAGAGCGGGGAGGAAGATTATTGAATGGGACAAAATCGGCGCAGTTTTCAGCTCCCATCCGTCACCGGTTTCTCATTTAATCGCTGCAAAATTGAGTAAAAAAGCGGGGCTTCCATGGGTGGCCGATTATCGAGACCTGTGGACGGGTAGCACCTTGCGTCCTTATCCCAAATGGCTGGGAGCGGTAGAGAGAAAATTCGAACGAAGAGCCCTGAAAAATGCCGCCGTTTTAACGACTGTCTCTGAGGGTTTAAAAGATTATTTAGCAGACCTTCACGAAAAACCCGTTGAGATTATCTATAACGGTTTCGACCCTGAGGATTTTAAGGGAAAAAAATGGAGAAAGAATCCGAACGTTTTTACTCTGGTTTATAGTGGGACCTTGTATACCTCCAAACAGTCTCCGGTTCCCCTATTTGAAGCATTGAAAAACCTATTGGACGAAGGAGCGATCTCGAAGGAAAATTTCCGAGTGTATTTTATCGGGGTTCAGGAACCTCCCTTTAAAGATTTGGTTTTTTCTTATGGCCTTGGTTCGATCGTGGTTTCTAAACCTTTTCAACCCTATGGGGAGAATGTGGCGGCGCTCAAGGGAGCGGATGCCCTTCTCTTTTTCTCTTGGAATGAAGGGGAAATGGAAGGGAACCCCACCAGTAAGATTTTTCAATATGCGGGTGCGGGAAGACCGATCTTGGTGGTAGGGAAGGGGAATCGGTTCGCCGTTGAATTCGTGGAGGAGACGCGCGTCGGGGAAACGGCCGAAAACCCGGATGAAATCGCGGGGATTATCTCCCAATGGATGAATCATATAGAGTATCTCCCGAATGAGGAAGCTTTGAAACCTTATAACCGTAAAGTCCAGGCAGGACAGCTTGCAGCCATCCTGGATCGTGTGGCGTCGTGAAGCAAGATACCGCGCGCTCCTATTATGAACAGGGGGATTTGTGGGATCATCTGGATGCGGAGGATCGTGAAAGAATCGAAAAGATGGTTCAAATGGTTCCCGAGGACGTGGAAACGGTGGCCGACCTGGGATGTGGCTCTGGCTTTTTCGTTCAGAGACTTAGGGAAACCAGAAAAGTCGTGGGGCTTGACTGGTCTCGGGAGGCCCTAAAGAAACTTAATGGAAATGGCGTTGTAGGTGAGATTCAACATACCCCTTTCCGGGACGGCTCTTTCGATATGGTGGTGTGCTCCGAGGTGCTGGAACATCTGCCCGTGGATGATTTTACCCGCGCGATCAATGAGTTGCGGCGGCTCGTTAAAAGATGGCTTTTCGTAACTGTGCCGTATGAAGAAGAGCTGGAGTCCTATTTTTCCAAATGTGCCGATTGTGGGTGTATCTACCATGCCCACCGTCATGTTCGTAGTTTTAACATCGGTAAGTTACTCTCTTATTTCCCCGGTTTCGAGATGAAAACTTGGGAAACCTTCGGCCAGGTGGAATGGATCGGAAGATTGGAGGCCAAGATATGGCATGGAATCGGCAATCATTGGGTGGTAACGGAAACAGGTCGATGCCCCCAATGTGGGAGTGGTAACAAAGTCGCGCCGGATAGAGGGGTGAGGGATTTGCTTGGACTTGCATTGGCAAGGGGTGTTCGTCTCTTTCACGCTGCAAAAAAGCCCCGTTGGCTGATGGCCCTGATGAAGAGGAAATCACTTGTTTCTTGATGTCCTCTACAGGTTTTTCACCCAGTTCGGTGTCAGCGCCCTGAATTTCGTGACAGCGATTATCGTGGCCCGTTACCTGGGGCCGGCAGGGAAAGGAACATTCGTTATTATTACCCTCTCGGCGGGAATCATGGTTACGTTTGGGAATCTTGGCCTGGGGCAAGCCCTTCTCTATTCCCGGGCGAAAAAAAACTATACCAATGAAGAGTTATGGACGTTTTCTTTTCTCTTTGCTTTAGGGTGGGGATGTGTCCTTGCCGGTGTTGCGGTGGGTGTGCTCTGGTATGGGGCTCCAGTCATCTTGAAAATAAAAATGAACAGTCTCCTTGTCATGGGGATTTGTGCCATTCCTGCGCTCCTATGGATCGAGTTCAATCGGACGTATCTTATGGGGGGGCATCAGTTTCATATGTATAACTTGGTGTCTGGAATCAGGGCGGTTTCCTGGTTCTGCCTCGCCTGGTTTTTTTTGGCAACCTTTGAAAATCGGTTGCGGGCGGCCGTCGCGGCTTGGGTGATTGCCGTGCTTTTGACAGGGCTGATTCAGCTTATCTTGACCTGGAATCCCGGAAGAGTTCGTTGCAGAAAAGGGATAGCCATGGGAAAAGATCTCTTTAGGTATGGCCTGAAGACCTACGTCACGACCCTTCTGCAGTTTTTCAACTATCGCCTGGATACCTTTATCTTGAATTACTTCAGCACCTCCGCGGTGGTAGGAATCTATTCAGTAGCCGTGGCGCTGGCGGAGACCATCTGGCAGTTGTGCAACGCGGTGGCGTCTATTGTTTTCCCCAAAGTTTCCGCCGTATCTCATGAGGAAGCCAACCGATTGACACCCATCACGAGCCGATTGACCCTTGCCATCAGCTTTTTGATGGCGGTGTTTCTCGCAGCGGTTAGTCCATGGGTTATCCCCCATCTTTACGGGAAGGCCTTCTCACCAGCCGTTATTCCTCTTTGGCTTTTGCTTCCCGGAGTCGTTACCTTCGGCCTGGTGAAGATTCTCTATGGAGATTTGGCAGGGCGAGGATTCCCCGGCATCGGCGGATGGGTGACGGGAACGGCACTTGTCCTGACTCTTCTCTTCGATTTTACCATGATTCCTCTCTGGCGGGCCTCGGGAGCGGCGGTGGCCTCCAGCATTTCTTATACGGCCGCCGCAGGTCTTTGTACCTTTTATTTCACGAAAATCACGGGGATTCCTTCCAAAGAGGTCTGGCTTTTGAAGGTGTCAGATGTCCGAATGTTGATAAGGAAAGGCAGATTATCATGAACTTTTGGGAAAGTAAGCGGGTGTTGGTGACAGGTGGTGCGGGGTTTCTTGGTTCCCATGTGGTAGAAAAGTTAAAAGCCCGGGGCTGTCATGAAGTTATTGTTACGCGCAGTAAAGACTACGATTTAAGAAATGTCGAGGATACACGGTGGCTTTTGGAGGATGCTAAACCCGATATCGTGATCCATTTGGCCGCTCGGGTGGGAGGTATCGGTGCGAACCGGGCCCATCCGGCGGAGTTTTTTTATGACAACCTCATGATGAGTATCCCCTTATTTCACGAATCCTGGAAAGTCGGGGTAAAGAAATTTGTCGGCATTGGAACCGTGTGCGCGTATCCAAAGTTCACGCCGGTTCCTTTCAAGGAAGACGACCTTTGGAACGGCTATCCCGAGGAGACGAACGCACCTTACGGTCTTGCGAAGAAGATGCTGCTGGTGGCGTCCGAATCCTATCGGCAACAGTATGGATTCAATTCAATATTTCTTCTACCCGTCAATCTTTATGGTCCTGGAGACAACTTCGATCCAAGAAGCTCGCATGTCATTCCCGCCCTGATCAAGAAATGCCTCGACGCGAAAACCGAAGGGGCAGATGAGATTGTGGTGTGGGGGGATGGCTCGGCGACGCGGGAATTTCTCTATGTGGGGGATTGTGCGGAGGCCATTGTCCTTGCGGCGGAGATATACAATAAAAGCGATCCGGTAAACATCGGGAGCGCTTTTGAGATATCCATCCGTGACCTGGTTGAGATGATTGCGGAAAAAACGGGGTTCAAGGGAAAAATAGTGTGGGATACCACAAAACCCAACGGACAGCCACGGCGGAAACTCGATATCAGCCGCGCTGAGAAAGAATTTGGTTTTCGCGCCACAACGGGTTTTGATGAAGGATTGACGAAAACTATTGAGTGGTACGAGGAGAGTTTAACCGCTAAAAAATCTTGAGGAACATCACAACACAAACGACAAAGGGTTAGATAATATGTTGAAAAAATATAAGACATTGGACGAGGCATCCAAGGATCTTCCCTATTTTCTAAAAAAATTAAGAAAAAAAGGAGGGAAAAACGTTTTTATGGAAGTCCCTTTTATGGGGATCCCTTACCCTAAAGGGATAAAAAAATTCAAAACCCTGGAAGATGCAAATAAAGAGAGAGAAGAATGGATCTTAAA
>JAOZMY010000088.1 GCA_029934085.1 bacterium
GGGGCGATCTTCATCTGCCCGGAGACGTGGTGCCGGACGATCTCCCTCAGGTAGTCGCTTCCGTGCTTTTTATCCGCCAGGACCAGGTCGTGGCGGATGCCGGAGGCGACGACGACCTTTTTGATGCCCGGGATGGCCCTCAAGGCGCGCAGGAGGGCGATCTGGGGAGTATGGTCCGCGTTCAGCTCGGGGCATACCTCCGGGTAGAGGCATTGCTTGTTCGGGCAAGGGCCGGTAGTTTCCTTCCGTGCGCACTCGAAGCCGTACATGTTGGCCGTGGGGCCGCCGACGTCGTGGAGGGTGCCTTTGAATTCCGGGTGCCGGGCGATCTTCTTCGCCTCGGCGAGGATGGAGGCGGTACTGCGCCAGCGGACCCGGCGTCCCTCGTGGACGGCGATGGCGCAGAAGCTGCATTCGCCGTAGCACCCCCGGTGGGAGGTGAGGGCGAACCGGATGGTCTCGAGGGCCCGGACGGATCCCTGTTTTCGGTAAAAGGGATGAAGATCTCTTTCGTAATCCAGGTCGTAAACGGCGTCTAACTCTTTCTGCGTGAGATAGAGTGCCGGGGGATTCTGGACGAGGTAACGGGTGTCCTGTTTCTGGGCGAGGGGGGATGCCGTGACCGGATCGTTGTTTTGATAGAATATCCTGAACATCTCGGTGAAGGCGGCCTTGTCTTTCGCGACCGTTTCAAAATCGGGGAGAATCAGGCTGTCCCCCGGAGGTGCCTGGGAAATGTAGCAGAGCCCCCGGATGGATTCGGGAGAATTTCCTGCCTTCAAAGCCCTTGCAAGCTCCACGACGGAGCGTTCCGCCATCCCGTAGAGGAGGTAGTCGGCCTTGGCGTCGAAGAGGATGGAACGACGGATCCTGTCGGACCAGGCGTCGTAGTGGGCGATGCGGCGCAGGCTGGCCTCGATGCCGCCGAGGACGATGGGGCGGGTGTTTTTGAAGTATTGCCGGATGAGGTTGCTGTAAACGATGACGGCGCGGTCGGGACGGCGATCGTTCCGCCCTCCCGGGGTGTAGTCGTCCCGCTTGCGTCGGCGCCCCGTGGCCGTGTAGTTGGCGACCATGGAGTCGACACATCCCCCGGTGACGCCCCAGAAGAGGGACGGTTCGCCCAGCCGCCGGATGTCGGTTTCGGAGTGGATGTCCGGCTGGGCGATGATGCCGACCCGGAACCCCGCGTCGAGGAGGACCTTGCCGATTACGGCGACCCCGATGAAGGGGGAGTCGATGTAGCTGTCCCCCGTCACGAGGATGATGTCGAGGCGGTCCCAGCCGAGGGAGCGCATTTCGCTTTTTGTCGTGGGCAGGAACATCGTTTTGCCGGATGGGGTTAGGTTTGGCCGGACTCGAACGCCATGAACGCCGCGCCGATGATCCCGGCCGTGTCTTTCAGGTCCGAGACCACGATCTCGCAGGCCACGGCGGGCCGGGTGAAGGCGTAACGCCGGGAGGTTTTGATGGCCCTGGGCAGGAAGAGGGCGCTGAGATGGGAGAGTCCCCCGGAAATGACGATCTTTTCGGGGTTGAAGAGGTTGATGAGGGTGCCCATACCGGCTCCCAGGGCGTCGGCGAAGATGTCCCAGACTTCTTGCCACTCGGTTTCTCCCCTGTCGATTCTTTCCTTCAGGATGCCGGGAAGCCGGCTCCATTGGCCGTTTTCGAGGGATTCCCGAATTTCCTCAGGGAGGGGGCGGTCGATTTCTTTCAGAGTGTTGGCGATTCCGTTGATGGAGGCGTAGGTTTCGAGACACCCCCGCGAGCCGCAAAGACATTTTCTCCCTCGATAGTCGATGGTGAGGTGGCCGATCTCCCCGGCCATACCCAGGGTTCCGCGATAGAGCTGACCGTTCATCACGATGCCGCCGCCGATCCCCGTGCCCAGGGCCATGTAGATGAAGTTTTGGGCCCCTTTTCCCTTACCTACGCGTGCCTCACCCAGCGTTTGAACCGTGGCATCGTTGTCGATGAAGAGGGGATGGGGAAAGGTGGACCGCAGCAAGTCTCCGAAAGGGATTTCCCCCTCAAACGGAAGGTTGGGGGGATCGAAGAGCGTTCCGTCCGGGAACCTGACGGGGCCGGGGATTCCGATTCCAACGCCGTGTAGCACGGCTCCGTCCGGGGCGTTTTTTTTATAGAATTCCATGAGCGTGTCGGTGAGCCACACTGCCAGTTGTTCCGGTGTATCAAACCGAGGAAGGGGGGTGGTATGCCTTGCCTTAAGGGTGCCGTCACGTTCAACAAGTCCCATCTTGACAAAGGAGCCGCCCACGTCGCAGCCGATGGCGTAGTCCATTTTTTACCCCCTTTGTTCGATAGATATCATAAAACAGTGGTATTAAAAATCCTTTGTCAAGAGATGGGTTGCTTTTTGGAAGGATTTGCCGACACATGAGGGGCACGACGGAAGTTGGTATATTCACTTGTTTGCAATGATATTTTTGGGGTTCTCGGAAGTAGAATTTTTCTTGTTTTTCTGGTTGGCTGTCCCAATTGGCGAGGGAATCTGGAGCCGAAATTTCTTGACTTTTCGTGTTCCGTGACATAGGGTAAGCGAGACATGTAAAATGATTTTTTGAAATTTTAAGGAGGTGTGAATGGATTTTCGTCTGACGGAAGAACAGCAGTTTTTCAAGGATAATGTGGCCAAACTCGTCGATAAAATGATCAAGCCGAGAGCGGAAGAGATCGATGAAAAGGATGAGATAACAACGGATATCATCCAGGAGATGGGCCGACTGGGATATCTCGGAATCCGCTACCCCGAGTCAGTGGGGGGCATGGGGGCCGATATGATGACCTACGCCCTGTTTATCGAGGAGATCGCGCGCGGGTCCCTGAGCGTCGGAGCGAATATCGCCATGCAGACCCTGATGGGGACGGATTTCATCTATCGGTTCGGGTCAGACGAAATCAAGGAGCGTTGCTTCTTCCCCGCCCTGAGGGGTGAGAAGCTCGGAACCATCGCCTTCACGGAGCCCAACGCCGGGTCGGATCTGGCGAATATTCACACAGTAGCCCGCAAGGAAGGGGATCATTATATCGTCAATGGTCAGAAAACGTGGATCACGAACGCTACGGTGGCCGATTTCGCCACAGTCGTGGCCTCCACAGACCGCTCTAAAGGTTTGAAGGGCCTCGGATTTTTCTTGATCGAGCGAAGCACTCCCGGTTACAATGTCGGGAAGAAGATTCATAAACTGGGTACGCGCGGGTCTGAAAACACGGAATTGACCTTTGAAGACTGCAAGATTCCTGCGGAGAACCTCCTCGGCGAGGAGGGGAAGGGTGTCGTCTATCTGGGTCAGATCCTGGCTGAGATTCGCATCATGACGGGAGCATTGGCCCTGGGATTGGCCAAGACCGCCTTTGACGACGGGTTGCAGTATTCCAAGGAACGGACCGCCTTCGGTCGGCCCATCGCAAAGTTCCAGTTGATCGCGGCTAAGTTGACGGAGATGTATATGAACTATGAGGCGGCGAAGCTCATGGTTTACCACGCTGCCTGGCTGAAGGACAATGACCTGCCTCATTCGAAAGAGGCGGCGAGCGCGAAAATGTTTGCGGTGGAGATGGCCTGTAAAGTGGTGGACGAGGTAACGCGGATCTACGGCGCCTACGGGTTTGCCATGGAGTATCCCGCCCAGCGGTATTTCAGAGACGCCCGTTTTCTCCTCTACGGCGGGGGAACCCACGAGATTCTGAAGACAGTGATCGCGCGGGAGTTGACGGGACGGCTTTAGGAACAAGGCTTGTTGAGAAGGATCGAACGAAACCAAAATTGAGCTGAGGGTAGCCTATGGGAACTGGAAGTGACAGAAAGATAAGGGTTTTAGTCGCCAAACCCGGGCTGGACGGACACGACCGCGGGGCGAAGGTGGTGGCGCAGGCCTTAAAAGAGGCCGGGATGGAGGTCATCTATACGGGGCTGCACCAGACCATCGACCAGATCATCCAGACCGCCCTGCAGGAGGGTGTGGATGTGATCGGCCTGAGCATCCTTTCGGGGGCGCATCTCCCCATCTGCGAGGAGCTGATAAAAAAGATGAAGGAAAAGGGGATGGATGATGTAAAGGTCGCCGTGGGAGGTGTTATCCCGAACAGGGACGTGGAGAAACTGAAGGCCTTGGGGGTGGATGCGGTCTTTCCCGGTGGGACGCCGTTCGACATGATCGTGGAGGGAATCAGGGAAATTGCGGAAAAAAGGTGAACCCGTAAAGGCCTTCCTCGTTCGATGGCAGCAGAAATTTCCTGATGGAGATGACACCACGAGACCCCTTCAAGTGGCATTGGAGGGGTGAATTTTTGTTCGTTTCCCCTCGGTGTGCCGGGGAGAAACGGCCGTTAATGTATTAAAATCGTTTGTTATGATTTGGAGGGAATTATGGGGGTTGCATACTATACGAAGGATGAAAAAGACCGTGTCCTGGAGGTTACCTATCAGTCCGGCTTGAAGGTCAAACCCGTTTATGGACCTGAGGATTTGAAGGAGATCGGGTTTGATTATGAGAAGGACTTGGGAGATCCGGGTCAGTACCCTTACACGCGGGGAATCCATCCCCAGGGATATCGGACCCGCGCCTGGACGACCCGGCAGTACACGGGGTTTGGGACGCCCGCGGAGACGAACGAACGGTTCAAGCTGATGATCGCCCATGGGCAGACGGGGTTGAACGTGGCCTTCGACCTGCCCACTCAGATGGGTTACGACTCGGACAATCCCCGGGTGGCCGGGGAGGTGGGCCGGGTTGGCATGGCCGTGGATACCCTGCGGGATTTCGAGATCGCCTTCAAGGACATCCCCCTGGATAAAATCGGTGTGGGTTTGACCATCAATGCGGTGGCCTCCATCATGCTGGCCATGTTCCAGGCGGTGGCGGAAAAATACGGCTACAAGAAGGAACAGATTAGCGCTACCCCCCAGAACGACATCCTGAAGGAGATCATTGGGCGGGGGATGTGGATCTTTCCCGTGCGGCCGTCGATCCGACTGATCGGGGATACCATCGAGTATTCTATGAATGAACTTCCCCGGTGCAACCCCGTGAGCATCTGCGGATACCACATCCGGGAATCGGGGGCCACGCCGGCGCAGGAGATCGGGTTTGCCATCCAGATCGCCAATGCCTATATCGATAATGTTCTGGAACGGGGCTACCATATCGACGATTTCGTCCGACGTTTCTCCTTCAATTTCAACGTCTTCGGAAACCTGTGGGAGCAGGTGGCCAAGTTCCGGGCGGGGCGGAAGCTCTGGGCCAAGAATGTCAAGGAAAAATACGGCGCGGAGAACCCCAAGAGTATGTTCCTGCGCGGCCTTTTCGGCGGCGGCGGGTACGGCCTGACCAAGAAGGAGCCGGAAAACAACATCGTCCGTGGGGCCTTCTACGCCCTGGCGGCGGCCCTGAGCGGGGCGCAGACCATCGCGTTGTGCTCCTACGATGAGGCCTACACGATTCCGACCCCCCACTCGGCGCTTCTGTCCCTGAGAACGCTCCAGATCGTCATGGAAGAGGTGGGGCTCAGGGACACGGTGGATCCCCTGGCCGGATCCTACTTCATCGAGACCCTTACCAAACAGATGGAGGAAAAGATCGTCGAGGAGATGGAGCGAATCGAAAAGATGGGCGGCATGGCCGAGGCGGTGGAGCAGGGTTTTGTTCAGAAGTTGGTGGCCCAGCAGGCCTATCAGTTCGAGAAGGACCTCCAGACGGGCAAGTTGAAGAAGGTAGGGGTCAATCTCTACGCGGACGAGTCGAAGAAAGAGGAAGACGTGGAACTGCACGAGTATGATCCCAGTGTCATCGACCAGCAGATCGAGCGCCTGAAGGAAGTGAAGCGGGAACGAAATGACAAGGATGTTAGCAATGCCCTGAAGGATTTGAAGAAGGCGGCCGAGGAGGGAAAGAACGTGATGCCGTATCTCGTGACGGCGGTGAAGGCCTATGCCACCGTGCAGGAGATGACCGACGTTTTCCGGGAGGTCTTTGGAGAATTCAACGAGCCGAGGATTATCTGATGAGTTTTCGTCTTGACGGGCGGGTCGCGTGGGTGACCGGCGGGGCCCGTGGAATCGGTGCCGCTGTCAGTATCAAGCTGGCGGAGGCGGGGGCGAAGGTGGCCGCCATGGATATTGACGAGGAGGCCTTGAAGAGCTTTAGTGCCCGGATGGCCGCGGAAGGAAAGGGAATCTTCGAGACCTATCAGGGGGATGTCTGCGACGAGGCCTCGGTGGCGGGCGTGGTCCAGGCGATCACGCGTGACCTGGGGCCGGTCGATATCCTGGTCAACAACGCGGGGATCATCCGGGATCGCATGTTTCGCAACATGGCCCTGGAGGACTGGCGGTCGGTTCTGGACGTAAATCTGACAGGAACCTTTGTCTGTACGCGAGCGGTGATCGAGGGAATGGCGGAACGGAAGTTCGGCCGGGTGATCAACACCGCCTCCATCAGTGCCCTCGGAAACCCAGGTCAGGCTAACTACACCGCTGCGAAGTCGGGGGTGATTGGTTTGACCAAAACCCTGGCCCTCGAATACGCCCGTCACGGGGTGACGGTGAACTGTGTGGCGCCCGGGGCGACCCTGACAGAGATGACTCGGTCTTTGCCCATGGAGGCGAAGAAAAGGTTTATCGAGAAGATTCCCGTCGGCCGGATGGCCGAGCCGGAAGAGATCGCCGTGATGCATCTCTTCCTCGCGAGTGAAGAGGCGCGGTATGTGACGGGACAGGTTATTTTCGTAGACGGAGGCGTAAGCTGTGGATTTTAACTTTAACGCGACAAGATGGGGGAAATCATGAAGTACAAGATCGGGATTGACGTTGGAGGAACATTTACGGATTTCCTGTTGACCATGGAGGATGGAAGTTCCCAGATCTATAAGGTCCTGAGCACGCCGGACGATCCTTCCATCGCCACCATGCAGGGATTGAAGGAGATGGCGGAGGACAGGAACGTTAGTGTGGAGGAGTTTTTGAAAGACGTAACGGTGATCGTGCATGGGACGACGGTCACGACCAACGCCGTGTTGACCTACACGGGGGCCAAAACGGGACTGTTGACAACGAAGGGGGTCCGGGACGCCCTGCAGATGCGGCGCGGAATCCGGGAGGAACAATACAACAACCGCTACGAGACCGTGGAGCCCCTCGTCCAGCGTTACCTTCGTCTCCCCGTCGATGAACGGTTGGACTACAAGGGAGACGTCATCAAGCCCCTTGAGGAAGAGGATGTCTTGAACCAGGTGGCTATTTTCAAGAAGGAAGGCGTGGAGGCGGTCGCTATCTGCTTTATGAACTCCTTCGCGAACCCGGAACACGAGAAGAAGGCCGGGGAGATCATTAAAAAAGAGATGGCGGATGTCTACCTGACCCTCTCCGGGGATATCCTCCCGTCGATCCGTTTCTATGACCGGGTCAGCACCACGGTGTTGAATTCCTACGTGGGACCCATCCTGAAACGGTATCTCGACGCCCTCTTGAAAAAGCTGAAGGATGTCAATTACGGGGGTGTTCTGCTCATCATGCAGTCCAACGGCGGGGTTGTGGCCCCAGAGATCGCCATGGAACGGGCTGCTGTGACCCTCCTTTCGGGACCTGCGGGTGGGCCGGTGGCCGGAATCATGTATACGGGAATCCAGGGATACGATGACTGTATCACCGTGGATATGGGGGGGACGAGCTTCGATGCGGCCCTCATCAAGGATAAAACCCCCATGGTCACGACGATGGGGGAGATCAACCGGCTGCGCATCGCCCTGCCCATGCTGAATGTGGTGACCATCGGCGCAGGCGGTGGGAGCATCGGCTGGATCGACGAAGGCGGCCTGCTGCGGATGGGACCCCAGAGCGCCGGCGCGAAACCCGGGCCTGCGTGTTACAATCTGGGCGGAGAAGAGCCCACCTGTACGGATGCCGACCTGGTCCTGGGGTATCTCGACAAGGACTACTTCGCAGGGGGACGGATCCCGCTCGACCTGGGCAAGGCGGAAAAGGCCATTGAGGAGAAGATCGCCAAGAAGATGGGTATGGATCTCTATGAGGCGGCCCTGGGAATGTACAACGTCATCAACGTGAATATGGCGGCAGCCGTTCGGGAGGTTTCGGTCAAGCAGGGCCAGGATCCCCGGGATTTCCCGCTGGTGACGGCGGGAGGTGCGGGGCCGAACCACGCCTGCATGATCGCCCTGGAGCTGGAGATCCCCGTGATTCTGGTGCCGAGGGAATCTTCCATTTTCTGCGCCGCCGGAATGCTCATGTCCGATCTCAAGCACGATTTCGTCCAGACCTATGCGACCCAGTTGTCCGACGTGGAGCCGAAGCGCTTCAAGGCCTACTTCGAGGAGATGAAGCGGGAGGGGATTGCCCACCTGAAGGAAGAGGGGATTCCCGAGGACAAGATCGAATTCGTCTATTCCCTCGACCTGCGCTATATCAAACAGT
>JAOZMY010000089.1:0-2349 GCA_029934085.1 bacterium
CTCCAACCCAAAATGACTTCCCTACCCCTCTTCAAATATTTGTGAGACAGCAGTGGGGCAGCCCCTTTTTTCGGAGAAGGGGATTTCCCATTCAGGCCTCGATGAGAAAAGTAAGTTGATTTTATTCCAATAACCCTCGTATGAAAATGGATAAAAATTGGGAATTTGACAATCTTGTTACGCCTGTGATATGCAGAAACCGTATTTTCTCAGCAACCAATATGCAGGGAGAACCTATTATAGATTCCCGAAACGGCAAGAAGATGGAGAATCTAAAAGGCGGGTGGTAATGACCCGTGAATGTAAAGGTGTCTTTTTGCTGCGTTTGATTGGCTTGAGAAAAAGGTTTTTGAAATTGGTTTTAATCAAAGACCTCGACCGAATATTTTGAGCCTGTTGTTTTATCGGATAAGCTTTAACAGGGATTAAAGTAGTTCCGCCATTATCCTTGAATGGAAGGGGAAATGCGAAATGTGCGAAGGAGGTGTGTGCGTTGAAATTAACGCAGGGTTATTCCTTGTCGTGAGTGATAATTTAACGGGCATAGGCCAGTCTCCTTAAGGTCAAACCCTTCGCAGTTGTCGTATCGTGCAGTAAAAGTTGGATGAGTGTGAGGTAACAGGTTGTGATTGCTATTCCTGATTACCGGATTACCGAGAAGATCTATGAGAGCGATAACACCTTGGTATATCGTGCTTATCGTGATGAAGATGATTTCCCCGTTGTCCTTAAAATTCTCAAAGAGGACTATCCTACCCCCGAAGAGCTCACCCGATATAAACGGGAATATGAAGCAACTTGTTCCCTTCGCCTAAAAGGCGTTGTTAAGGCTCTCGGATTTGAGAGATATGGGAACACGGTCTTCATCGTCTTTGAGGATATCGGTTCAACTTCTTTTGATAGACTCCTTTATGAGAACAGATTCGGTCTGAGAGAGTTTCTCCTCATTGCCATCAAAATTGTTGAAAGCCTTGAGGAGATTCACGCTCACGGCATCATTCATAAAGATATAAATCCCTCGAACATCATCTATAATTTGGATACTGGCCAACTGCAGATTATAGACTTCGGGATTTCCACTGCTCTGTCTGATGTGGATGAAGAGATTGAGAGCCCGAAGGGCATAGTGGGCACACTGGCGTATATTTCACCAGAACAGACCGGGAGAATGAGTCGGCCCGTCGATCATCGGACGGATTTTTACGCCTTAGGTGCGACCTTTTATGAGTTGCTTCTTCGTAAACCGCTTTTTAGCTCTAAGGATCCGATGGAGCTGATTCACTGTCATATGGCCAAGAATCCAGAGCCCCCCCACGAAGTAAATGGTGAGGTTCCAAAGGTCATTTCGGATATTGTGATGAGATTGTTGGAGAAGAATGTCGAGGATAGATATAGGAGCGCTTCGGGGATCAGAGCAGATCTACAAGAATGCCTCAAGAGGTTAGATGCCCATGGCAGTATACAGAGTTTCCCAATAGGTATTAATGATGCCACAGGGAGATTTCGAATTCCGCAGAAGCTTTATGGGAGGGAACAGGAACTTGATGTCATAGAAAAGGCTTTTGAAAGGGTCAACAGAGGCAGAAGTGAGATGTTATTGATATCGGGGAGGGCGGGAGTCGGCAAGACAACCCTTGTTGAAGAAATGTATAAATCGTCTTCGCAGTTCCACAGTCATTTTATATCCGGAAAATTTGATCAGTTTAAGCAGAACATCCCTTACAGCGCGGTGATTAGTGCTTTTCATGAGCTAATCCAGCAATTATTAACCGAAAATGTCCAGGAACTTGAACATTGGCGCAAAGAGCTACAAAAAACCCTTGGGCCCAATGGGCAAATCATTATCGATGTCATCCCTGAAGTTAAATTGATTATCGGTTCCCAACCGAGAGTTCCAGCCCTCCCGCCGAGGGAGGCGAAAAACCGGTTTGATCTGGTATTCCAAAGTTTTATCACGGTGCTTGCCAGGCAGGAGCGCCCTTTGGTTATCTTTCTGGATGATTTACAATGGGTGGATCCGGCATCATTGAAGCTGATACGCCTTTTTATGACCACATCAAAAAGCAGGTATATGCTTTTAATCGGGGCCTATCGTGATGATGAAGTGAGTGAAACACACCCGCTGCTGTCCACAATAGATGAGATCAGGGGAGCTGGTACAAGTGTCAACCATATTTTTCTCACACCATTAAAGTTAGAGAATGTCAATAAACTCATTTCGGAAACATTGATGTCCGATCAGGAAGTATCGCTTCCCCTATCAGAACTCGTTGTGAAAAAAACCAATGGCAATCCCTTTTTTATTCGCGAGTTTCTGGAGTCCTTATATCTGAAAGACCTTGTCTCGTA
>JAOZMY010000089.1:2449-8307 GCA_029934085.1 bacterium
GACCAGGTTCAACAGGCGGCTAATTTTCTGATCCCTGAAGAAGAAAGGGAGAACGTGCATTTTGAGATAGGGAGACGCCTGCTCGAAAATTCATCGGTCGGACTGAAAAGGCGGGAGATTTTTCGTATTGTAGATCATTTTAATCTCAGCGTGAAAAAGTTTATTCATGATCAATCCAAGAGAGACAGACTGGCCAGGTTAAACCTCATTGCAGGTAGAAAAGCGAAATCGACTGCCGCGTATGAGGCTGCCCTTGAATATTTTACTCAGGGTGTCAACCTTGTCAGCTACCAGTCAAATGATGAAACTCAAAAAAGTTCATGCTGGGAGAGGAAGTATAAGCTGGCCCTTGCGCTTTATGTGGAAGCGGCCGAGGCGGCCTATCTCTGTACTGAATTTGACACAACAGACGAATACGCCCAGGTTATCCTTGAACAGGCGAAAGAAGTACTGGACAAAGTCACGGCTTATGAAGTCAAAATTCAAGCCTCCATAGCCCGCAACAGGTCTCAAGAGGGATTGAAGATTGGACTTGCTGCACTCAGATTACTGGGTGTCAAGTTCCCAGTTAATCCGAACAGGCTGGACATTATGCTTGCCCTGTTAAGGGTAAAGTATGTGTTGCTCGGGAAGAAGATTGAAAGTTTGGTTGATCTGCCGGAAATGACTGACCCCGTCAAACTTGCGGCGATCAGGATATTGATGAATTTAGGAACTGCCGCCTATAATTCAGCGCCGAATCTGTTTCCCCTAATTGTACTAAAGGGCATCGAATTTTCTGTCAAGTATGGTAACTGCCTTGAATCTACCGTTGCTTACGCTTCTTATGGGATCATCTTGTGCGCGGTGCTGGGAGACATTGAAAAGGGGTACCGCTTTGGACGTCAGGCGTTGAAGCTATTAGACAGATTTAACAGCAAGGGACTCAGGGCGCGGACACTATTAATGGTTGATAATTTCGTAATGCCCTGGAAGGAGTCCTTGAGGAAGGTTTTGCCGGATTATCTCGTTGCTCTTGAATCCGGATTGGAAACAGGCGATTTTGAATGGGCTTCCTACGCAGCGGAAAATTACTGTTCGAACGCATTGATCATCGGGGAAGAGCTCGGAAGACTTGAGAAAGATTTTGAGAAATACAGTGAAATTATACGCCATTTTAAGCAGGAAGTACCTCTTAATTGCACCAAGACGAATCACCAAATGATTTTAAACCTAATGGGAAAATCTGAAAGTCCCTGTCTGCTGGTTGGTGATGCGTATAACGAGCGAAAAATGCTGCCGTGCCACCTAAAGGCAAATGATGGCGGCAACCTTTTTGCGCTCTTTTTTAGTAAAACGATGCTTTGTTATATCTTCCAATACTTTCGGCAAGCAGCAATAAACGCCGCTGAAACAGAAAAGTATCTTGAGAGTGCCACGGGAGATATTTTTTACCTCTTTTTTCATTTTTACGATTCCCTTTCACAGCTTGCAATCTTTCCCGAAACTCAAAGAGCTGACCGAAAAGGGATCCTGAAGAAAGTTGCGACCAACCAGAAGAAGATGAAGAAATGGGCGTATCATGCCCCGGCAAATTACCTAAACAAGTTTTATCTGGTTGAGGCGGAGCGCAACCGTATTCTTGGAAAGGAGACAATGGCTCACGAGCTTTATGACAAGGCGATTCAACTCGCGAAAAAACACGCATACATCCACGAAGAGGCCCTCGCGAACGAGCTGGCTGCGAGGTTTTTTCTGGAGAAAAGTGAAACGAGGATTGCAGAAAAGTATATGAGAAACGCCCGTTATTGCTACCATCGATGGGGCGCATTGGCCAAGGTGAAGGCTCTGAACGCGCGGTATCCCGAGTTACTTGACAGGATATCCCCTGAGGCTAAAGAGGGCGTTGCCGAAGCAGTCGATGCAGATGCCAGAGTGACTGTTATTGGTTCGGAAAAAAGGTTTGACCTGATTACAATTATGAAGGTCACAAGGGCCATCTCAAGCGAGATTGTTTTACCCAAGCTTCTGGATAAGCTTATCAGGATTATCATAGAAAACGCCGGGGCGGGGAAGGGGATCCTCATTTTGAAATCTCAGGGCAAATTACTGATTGAGGCGGAAGGTTCTGTGGAAGACGAGAAGTTCAAGCTTCTTCATTCCATCCCTGTGGATAGGGCAGAAAATATCCCGGTCAGCATTGTAAATTACGTTGATAGAACCCAGGAATATGTCGTCCTTAACAACCCTGAAAAAGACAATATTTTCATGAATGATGCCTATGTTCTTAAGAATAAACCCAAATCAATTTTATGCGGTCCTCTTCTTTATAAGTCAGAACTCATAGGCATCCTGTATATTGAGAACAGCATCTTGCCAGATGCATTCTCAGGTGAACGGTCAGAGGCCATTAAGCTATTGGGGACCCAAATTGCTGTTTCCTTGGAAAACGCAAGACTCTACAAGGAGATGGAAGCGCAAGCCCAAGAGATTAAAGCCATAAACATAAATCTGAGTTCAGAGATTGAACAGCGCAAGAAAGCTGAGAAAGAGTTAACAAAATACCGGGATCATCTTGAAGAACTTGTTGCACAACGGACAAAAGAGTTGGTGAAGAGTCGGCAGGCCCTGGCAAACTTGGAGCGCGACATAGAGAAGCGCCATCGCTTCCAAGGTATCATTGGAAAAAGTGAGAAGATGCAGGAAATTTATGCGCTTATTGAAGATCTGGCGGACATGCCAGCTACGGTTCTTATTACAGGTGAGAGTGGTACCGGGAAAGAACTTGTCGCAGAAGCTCTCCACTTGCAGGGAACCCGGGGGGAAAAACCTTTTGTCAAGGTTAACTGTTCGGCTTTGTCGGAGACCGTTCTCGAGAGTGAGCTCTTCGGGCATGTGAAAGGTGCCTTTACCGGTGCCGATAGAGATAGGGTAGGGAGGTTTGAAAAGGCCGGAGACGGGACTATTTTCCTTGATGAGATTGGGGATATTTCGCCCTATTTTCAGAAACGTCTCCTAAGAGTCCTTCAGGAAAGGGAGTTTGAGCAAGTAGGAAGTACAAAGACAAAAGAGATGAAGGCAAGGATCCTGGCCGCAACTAATCAAAACCTTTTGGAGAAGGTCAGACGTGGTGAATTTAGGGAGGATCTCTACTACCGTTTGCGCGTCGTAGAACTGCATTTACCTTCTTTACGCGAACGTAAGGAGGATATTCCCCTCTTGTTGCGTTATTTCCTGAAACATTTCAGCGATGAGCTTGAAAAAGAAATTATTGATGTATCTGAAGATGTGTTGAAACAGTTTATGGCATGCCCGTGGCCCGGTAATATCAGGGAATTAAAAAACACGCTGGAACATATCTGCATCCTATGTAAAAGTTCTATCATTACAATCGATGATCTCCCCACCGATTTTTTAAGAGATATAAAAGTGGAAACGTTTCGTGAAAAGAGAGATACGATTACACCGCAAGCGATTTTATCGGCACTGGAAGAGGCCGAATGGAATCGAACCCGCGCCGCTCGTTTGCTGGGAATCAGTCGCCGCACGCTCTATCGAAAGCTTGAGGAGTATGGCCTGATGGAAGAGATCGAGCCCCGCTAAACCCCCAGAATTGTATGTTGTGACACAATGAGCCTGGCACAATACGTGTGTCATGGCACAGGTAATCTTCTTTCGCTCAAAAATTAGGTAGCCTAAATATATCAACAATTACAGTAAGATAGGCTGTAGTATTTGTTTTTACGACAGGTGGCATGACCCTTGCTCTTACCAAACGTGGGAGACAAGGAGAGAAAAGGTTTTTAAGCTGATTCAGCAAGGGAGGGTAATCATCATGAAGAATTCAATCTTAAAAAATAAAAATATCCTGGCGGTCAGCAGTCAAATGGATCTGGTTCAAGGCGTGAAAGGGAGAATTCAAGGAACATGTCCGGAATGCAGGTGTGACATGGTAACTACGTTGGGGAGCGGACGCCAGATGATGCTTATGGTTACCTATAATCTGATTATTTTAGATATGTTCAACACCTTTTGGATCAATCTCATCGATCTTGCCGCAAGCCGTGATTTCCCAGTATTGGCGCTTTTAGGCAACAGCCCATATAGAAAGTCTATTAATCCTCAAGAGAAAGCGATAATCCGTGCGGCAGTTCCCAGAGAAAACTTGAGTATAATCGTTCCTGCTGTCGAAGGGGTTTTGAAACACGAAAAGATGTCTGGTTTGAGACGAAACCTGGAGAAGACGTGGCGCACTTTCATGAAACTCGGGCCAGGATATCAGTATCCCCAAAAAACCTCGGATCAGGATTTTCGAAATGGTGAAGCGGCTTACATCTATTATTGATGGAATACCCTATAATAAGCGTTAACCTTGTAGGAAAGGAGAAAATCATGAAAAGAAACTTGGAACCCCATATTGTTTCCACTATTCGTTCCAATCCGTGCCTTAACGAACTCTTTGTAAGCTCCGAGGAAAAGATACTAAATATTCGTAGCCAGCCTTTAGCACAAGAGGTAAAGAAGAGGGTTAACGAACGTAGGGATGCTCGAGAGGCCATTATTTGGCCGGATGGAAAACTTTCAAGATTGCATATGTAAAAGGCGGTCTGAATAGATACCCCGCTCGCGTGAACGCTAATATAATACTATGGTTTACAGTTCAACCTACACGAGTCAAATTTTTATCTCGCTGTTGTATCAAATAGTTTTCCCTATCAGAGGCGTGAAATAACCCCTGCTCCCAAACAAACCTTCCCAAGAAGTAAAAATCTCGCCCTTAACCTCCTTGGTCTGTTCACTATTATCTCACATTGTACCCTCATTTACCAAGTAAATAGAGGGTACAATCAGTTTAATCCCCCTCACCAGTATCCCCACATATATTATCACTATGTGATATTACGTTTTGTATGCACGGTGACACGTTTTCTTTATCGTCTATCCCGCCTTATAATGTTCTCAGGTCTTAGGAAACCTTCTCATCCCCATATTCCCGCATAGCGGTTCTTAGAAGTATTCAAATATACTTTGTAAGATAGTTTTCGGATTCAATGGGAGCAAACCAGGGAATCACCCAAAACATAACGCGGATTTGGGGACTTGACAACCCTGGATGCATTATGTCATATAGATAATGATAGCTTATTTGTGAATATTTGCAACTTGTGATATTAAAACTTCAAGGGTGATAAAATCACGTTTTATTTTTAAAGCAAAAGGGATTTCTGTGAAGGCGTTAATTTTGTAAATATTGGTTGTTCATAGGATGTTTTGTCCCTGGAGGGAGAGTGGAAAAAGAGAAAGCAAAGAGGGGCAAAGGAAAGATATATTGTAAAAACACGTAAAATCGCCTGCAATCGTTCCTAAAGATCAAGATCTTCGCTGCTGTGACATGGGTATTTGTTTTTCTTTGAAACACTTGAGAAGGTTATTTGCACCAAGAATTATCGGGTGGATACGAGGGAACAGATCATGGTTGATGTTCCTGATTACCAAATTTCTGAGAAAGTATATGAGAGTGACAATACCTTAGTTTATCGTGCCCGTCGTAATAAGGATAATCTACCAGTCATATTAAAAATTCTAAAAGAAGATTATTCCACACCTGAAGAAATTGTTAGATATAGAAAAGAATACGAAACAACGCGTTCCATCAATCTGGAAAGTGTTGTCAAGCCCCTTGAATTTAAGAGATACGAGAATATCTCATTCATAGTCTTTGAAGATATTGGCGCAGAATCCCTGGACAGATGGATAGAAAACAGGGAAATGACCCTGAAAGAGTTCCTCCTTATAGCCATTAAGATTGTTGAAAGCCTCAGAAAAGTTCATGCCCTGAACATCATCCATAAGGATATAAGCCCTTCGAATATCATTTA
>JAOZMY010000166.1 GCA_029934085.1 bacterium
GTCAGGTTAGGGATAGACAGGTTGGTAATTCGACCGGTAAATACCTTGGTATCCCAGGCGTTACTGGTTTCCTGGTTTTCTACATTGGTATAGGTGAACCCACCATAGGCCTCAGTTGCGATAGGGTTCGACCACAGATCTGCTTTGAAAGAGTGGCTCGTCCTGTCCGAGTCGGGAATCCTGTTAAAGGGTAGTTTGTCGTCCTGATACTGAACCCGGTCGTCAAAAATATGCCCCGGATCTGAAACAGATGGATTGGTGTACGGATTGTACCCGACCGGAACATGGCGACCGTTAGGGTGTACCACCTCGTCATACCAGTTTTCCGGGGTTCTCCCTTTTTGGTCATAGGTTCGGTAGAGAAATGAGTAATCAAGGGTCAGAAGGGTTGATCTTGCGTTTCCAAATGTTGCCCTGATTCCCGGATTATAGTCAACGGTTTCTTCATCGATCCTTCGCCCCATGGCAACCACGTGGCAGGAAGAACACTTGCTCAATGCCATAACTTGTTTTTGTCCCTGTCGTTGTTCGTTTCGGTAATCAAACCGAAAAACTATATGGGGCAAAGAGGGAATTCGTATCTTCGTCTTGTTTTCAATCACGGAATGGCGAAGAAAATAATCCTGGCCAGCGTCAATATCGTCATGGGTTACCCAGATGTGTTTGTGGGTGTGCCCGTCGTGGGTCTGATAGCGTTGTACGCCATTAAATCCCTTAAGCTGGTCGTGTGTCAACCGGTGATAGAACCGGCTGTATTCGAAGTTGTTTTCTATGATTCTTTGGATGTCCAGATCCACGTTAGCTGAATTGTCATCATTTTCCCAATAGCTTCCACCAAAATTGATGAAGTTTCCTTTTCCAGACATAAAGGTTCCCTTGATGCCCAGATTGGGGTTTAGCCCCTCATCCAGGGTATCGTATTCGCCTACCCTGTTTTTGCTGTTTGTTACACCTACGGCATGAAATCCCGGGCGGACTTCAATAGTATAATTTTTTTTAGGCGCTGTTGCCTTCTTGTCACCTGCATTGACCCATGGGGCCAACCCAAAGCAGATGAGAGCCATAATTCCTGTTATCCTATAAAGCTTTTTCATCTTTTCACCTCCCTCTCAAAAGGTTTGGGTTAGCGAGTCAGGGCCTTGCCTCTTCCAGGGACTGACTGAGAGGGTAGATCTGAGCCGTGGATTTCGTTGTGGCACCGTGTACAACGAGTCATAAATGCGCTCTTCCATCCGTCTTTGTGTGCCTGAATCCTGAAAAAATCCTGCGTGGTCTTATTCTTAACATCATACATAAACCCACTGTTCACGCCAGGAGACACAAAAGGATCTGTGTTGCTGTTTCTCGCGGAGTGGAAATGCGCTTCATGGCACTGCAGGCACAGGAAGGGCTCGTTTTCCTTCAAAAGATTATTCGCTGTCGTGCCGTGAGGCTCGTGGCAGATTGTGCAGTCCTCAACAACCGGCGGGTGTTCAAAAACAAATGGACCCTGTTTTGAAGCATGGCACTTGTAACAGAGATCATTGATACGTTCCTCCGATTTGAGCGTTTGGAGTGAAGACCCATGAGGATCGTGACAGTCGGAGCATTGCATCCTTCGCCTTCCTGTTGTTTCCTGTTCTCTTACCGGGTGATGAGAAGGGTAGGTAAATTTTGCCCGAATATCCGCATGGCAGGTGTAACACCCTTTGGATTCGGGTTGTGCAAGCAGGTGTTTGGCTTTTGCTGAGTGAACGGTGTGGCAATTAAGGCAGCCCACATCGCTGAGAGCATGCTCATTGGAGCGCCAGTGCATCATCGTGTGGCATTGCAGGCAAACAGCTGAACCCTGTGCAGGGTTAAGGTGCTTATAAGACAGGATATCTTTGGGATCTTCGCTGTCCACATGGCGACTTGCGGGGCCATGGCACGCTTCGCAGCCTGTTGTTGCGCCTTTGGGAACTTCATAGGTTGCAATCCTTCCATGAATTGATGTTTTGAAGGCCTTGGCTATCTTTTCATGACAATCCGCGCAGGTCTCACTCCCTACATAGTTCGCACCTTTAACAGTAGCTAAAACCTCTCGGGGTGTCACAAATGCTGATTGCTTAAAATGGTTTCC
>JAOZMY010000090.1:0-2966 GCA_029934085.1 bacterium
AAAATCACCCCCAAAATTCTTGCCAGATCGAACAGCTTGGGTTCGATACTCTTCTTTTTTTCCATGACCTCGCCGAAAGGAACCTCGATAAATTTACTCTTCATGAGGCCGACCATCACCCCCGATTTCCCCTCTTTCAGGGCCGTGACAGCCTCCACCCCCATCCGGCTGGCGAGGGTCCGGTCGAAGACGCTGGTAACCCCACCGCGCTGGATATGACCCAAAACACTGATGCGTGTCTCAAATCCAATGTGGTTCTTTAATTTCCTTTGAATGGTGTAGGCGCTGGAGGCTCCTTCCGCCACGATGATGATACTGTCCGTTTTTCCCTCTTTGAATCGTTGCGCCAGTTTCTCGCCGATCTTCGCCAGGTCATAGGGAAATTCCGGAATGAGGGCTGCCTCCGCACCGCAGGAGAGGGAGGACATGATGGCAAGATACCCCGACTCCCGTCCCATAACCTCGATGATAAATGCCCGTTCATGGGAGGAGGCCGTGTCCTTGATAGTGTCGATGGCCCAGGTGATGGTATTGAGGCAGGTGTCGACCCCAATGGCCATATCGGTTCCATAGACGTCATTGTCGATGGTGGCGGGAATGCCGGTAACCTTCATCCCCAGTTCGTGCAGGGCATTCGCCCCGCGGAGGGAGCCATCTCCACCGATAACCACGAGCCCTTCGATGCCAAGCTCCTCCAGGGCCTTGAGCCCCTCGGCCTGTCCCCGCTCCGTTTTGAATTCCTCGCACCGGGCGCTCTTCAGGATGGTTCCGCCTCGATTGATGATGCCGCTCACACTCGAGGAATCCATGACTCGATAGTTCCGGTCCAATACGCCGGCGTACCCTTGGATGAAACCATAGACCTCAAACCCCATTTCCAGGGCCGATCGAACCACCGCACGGATGGCCGCGTTCATTCCCGAGGAATCACCACCGCTTGTTAAGACACCAATTCGCTTCATTGATCTTTATCTCCTTTTGAAAAGTTTAGCGCGACAGGGAATAAAATTGTTGCCCGATACTTTCCGGAAGTCAAGAATGTTTCAGCTTTTCAATTCTTTGCATAAGAAGGTCCGGTTTAGGATACCCCCGTTCAAGAAGGTCCTCGTAAATCTCGAGAGCCTTTTCCGTTTCAAGGGAATCTTCGTAGGCCATGCCAATATGGAACCGGATGATCTCTTTTTGCAAAGGCGAAAGATTGGTCCGACTCAGAAGGGATTCATAGTAAGCCACTGCTTCTTGCATGCGGTCCAACGCGAAAAAACTTTCGTAGATAAGGCGAATCGAATCCTCAAAATAGTCGGGGTTATTCAAGGTTATCCCAAACTCCTCAATAGCGCTCTCGTAAAGTTCCATTTCCATGTAAGCGACACCCAGATCGTAATGCTCGGTGACATCCTCATCGGTGATCTGTTTACGTATCTGTTCCTTGGCCTCTTTAAGGATATCTTCCGGATTTGTTGCTTGGGTCGCGGCGATTTGGACTTCCCGATCAGCCCGGAGCGCCTCGATAATGGTTGCTTGTTCTTCCGAGGTGGTGCTTAGTTTCTCTAAGGTTGCCTTTGCCTCTTCGTTGTCGGGATCCAGTTCAAGAACCTTTTGGAGCTGAAGGATAGCTTCACCGAACAGGTTTTGTCGCATGTATAGTTCTGCGAGTTTCTGATATATTTGGGGATCTTTGGTCTGGATTGAGGTGATTTTCTTGATAATAGCAATGCCTTTGTTGATAAAACCATCCTCAATACATAGATCTGCTGCTTGAGAATAGTATTCTAAGGCCTTTTGCTTTTTTCTTTTGGAATAGTAATGATCGCCGAGTTTCAGGATGGCCTTGATGTCTTTCGGATTCTTATCGATTTTTTCCTTGAGGCTTTTTACATCCGTCTTGCCCGAGGATTTTTTTATTCCAAAAATTCTGCCGAAGAAACTTTTCTTTGCCAAAATTTATTCCTTTAATCAAAGGATTCTAAGCCTTTTTATGGAAAACAAGACAAAAAGTCAAGTGGTTTAGCATTTTTTGGGGGCCTCCAAGCTCATATTCTCGAAAAGAGCTGGGAGGATTTCTCCGGATTTCCCTCTCAACGTGATGTCTGCCAGAGCGGAGATGGGAGTCGTGTCGAGGTTGATTTCGATGATTTGGGCGCCGGATTGTTTGGCGAGGGAGGGAAAACTCGCCACGGGCTGGACGACACCGGAGGTGCCGATGACGAAAAGGAGATCGCAGGAGGTGAGGGCCGCATGGGCCTTGCTGATGAGTTGGGGATCCAGCGATTCTCCAAACCAGACCACGTCGGGACGGACCAGGGCCCCGCAGGAACATCGTGGAGGAATTTCCTTGAGGGGGACGTCGTTCAGGTAGAAGGTTTTTCCTTCCTCGACGCAGCGGACGCGCCAGAGGTTCCCGTGGATTTCAATGACGTTTTCGCTCCCCGCCTTGCGGTGAAGGCCGTCCACGTTTTGGGTGATGAGGGTAAACTCCGGGTAGAATTTTTCCATCTTCGCGATGGTGAAGTGGCCGGGATTCGGTTTTGCCTTTCCAATGATTCCTCGACGCCAGTCATACCATTGCCAGACAAGGGCGGGATCTTTTTTAAAGGCCCAGGGGGTAGCCAGCTCCTCGGCGCGATAGTTCTTCCACAACCCGTCTTCCCCGCGGAAGGTGGGTACACCGCTCTCGGCGGAGATTCCCGCCCCGGTGATGACCACGACGCATTTTGCGCTACTCAGGGTCCGTTTTAAATCTTTGGGAATGGGAATGGAAAGAGTGCCCATGGTGTCCTCCGTGATGGTTTATCATGTTGCTTCGGTTTGTCTGGTTGTTCATGTTGAACCGATTTTTCAAGCGTCCCTTGCTTGATTTGGGTTATAGGTGATAGGTTATAGGTAATGGGATGGTGCTCAGTCACGTCCTATCATTTTGCCCATTGCTTCTTACCCCTTACCCCTCACCTACAACCTACAACCTA
>JAOZMY010000090.1:3066-8171 GCA_029934085.1 bacterium
ACCTACAACCTACAACCTATTCCCCAAACACCCCCGTCGACAGGTACCGGTCTCCCCCGTCGGGGAGGATGACCACGGTCTTCTTGCCCGCCAGGGTTCCCTCCTCGATGAGGTAGAGCGTCGCCGCCACGGTGGCGCCGGAGGAGATGCCGGCGAAGATTCCCTCCTCCTTGGCCAGCCGTCGCGTCATGATGAAGGCGTCTTCGTTCGTGATGGAAATGATGTGGTCGATGAGGTTCAGGTCACACACAGGGGGGATAAATCCTGCCCCGATGCCCTGGATGGCGTGGGGGCCGCGCTCTTCTCCGGACAGCACGGCCGACGTAGCCGGTTCCACGGCGACCACGGCGATGTCGGGGCGTTTTTCCTTCAGAAACCTCGCGATCCCCGTGAGGGTCCCGCCAGTTCCCACCCCCGCCACCACGGTCTCCACCGTTCCGTCTGTGTCTTCCCAGATCTCCCGGGCGGTTGTCCGCTCGTGGATCTCCGGGTTGACGGGGTTTTCGAACTGTCGGGTGGGATAGTAACGGGCGTCTTCCCTCGCCAGCGCCTCCGCCTTCTTCACGGCGCCGGGAATCCCTTCCTCTTTGGGTGTAAGGATCAGCTCGGCGCCCAGGGCACGCAGGAGCTGCTTACGCTCCTCGCTCATGTCCTCCGGCATGACGATGGTAAGCCGGTAGCCCTTCGCGGCGCAGGCCACCGCCAGGCCGATGCCCGTGTTCCCGCTGGTAGCTTCGAGAAAGATAGTCTCGGGGCTGACCTTTCCCGATTTCTCTGCTGCCTCCACCATGGCGACCCCCAGGCGATCCTTCACGCTGGAGCAGGGGTTGAAGCATTCCAGCTTCGCCCAGACGGTCTCCTCCTTCGGAGGGAGCTTGTTGAGCCTTACGAGGGGGGTTCTCCCCACGGTTTCCGTCACGTCACGATAGATCTTCATTTATATCTCCTCCCCCAAGATATAGCCGTTTGACCTTGGGGTCGTCAAGGAGCCTTTTGGCGTCGCCTTCGAAACGGTTGGTTCCCAGGTCGAGGACGTAGCCCCGGTGGGCCAGTTCCAGGGCCTGCTTGGCGTTCTGTTCCACCATGAGGATCGACTTTCCCGCCTCGTGGATGGTCACGATCCAGGAGAAGACCCGATCCATCATTTGGGGCGAGAGCCCCATGGAGGGTTCGTCCAGGAGCAGCAGGTCGGGCTCCGTCATCAGGGCCATCCCGATGGCCAAAAGCTGTCGCTCGCCGCCGGAGAGGGAGCGGGCCGCCTGTTTCCGTTTTTCGTGGAGGAAGGGAAGCTGCGCGAACAGCCGGTCCATGCGGGCCCTGCGCTCCGAGGCTTCCGGGATGAGATAACCGCCCATCTCCAGGTTCTCCTGGATGGTCAGATTGGGGAAGATGTTGCCGTCCTGGTGGACGAGGGCCATCCCCTTCGCGGCCCGCTTCACCGCCGGAAGGTGGGTAATGTCCTCGTCCTTGAAGCGGATGTTTCCCTCCCAGCAGGAGAGAAACCCGTAGACGGCTCTCAGCACCGTCGACTTCCCCGCCCCGTTGGGGCCGATGATGCAGACGATCTCCGCGGGAAAGACCGAGAGCTGGAGGTTCTTCACGATCTTGACCCGGTGATAGCCGGTGGCAAGGCTGGTCACCTCGAGGATGGGGGCGCTATTTTCCAAAGTAGGCCTCCAGCACCTTGGGATCGTTCCGGATGATGTCGGGCGGCCCCTCGGCAATGACGGAGCCGGCGTCCAGGACGAAGACCCAGTCGCAGAGCCGGATGATGACGTCCATGTTGTGCTCAATGATGAGAAACCGTTTTCCTTCCTTCTTCAGCGCGTGGATGACGGTTAGGATCTTCTGGATGAGGGTGGGGTTGATCCCCGCGGCGGGCTCGTCCAGGAGGATAAGGGCCGGATCCAGCATCAGGGTGCGGGCCAGTTCCACCAGCTTTCGCTGGCCGTAGGAGAGGTTGCCTGCCGGCTCGTCCTTCTTGGCCTCCAGCCCCATCAGGGCCAGAAGCGAAAGGGCCTTCTCCCGTGCCCGGTCTTCCTCTTCCTTCACCTTTTTCCAGCTCGTGAAGAGGGGCAGTACTGCTTCTCCTGTCACGTGCTTTCTCGCGATGAGGAGGTTGTCCATCAGGGAGAGGGTTTCGAAGATGCGGGAGATCTGAAAGGTGCGGCCGATGCCCTTTTTGACGATCTTGTGGGTGGGGAGAGACTGGATCGCCTCCCCGTCGAAGAGGACGTGCCCCGCGTCCGGGGTGTAGAAACCGGTGATGACGTGAAAGAGGGTGGTCTTCCCCGAGCCGTTGGGACCAATGAGCCCCACGGCGGGCCAGTCCCGTGTCTCCAGGCTGCAGTCCCTCAGGGCCCAGACTCCACCGAAGTGTTTGGAGACCTTCTCAATCTTCAGCAAGCTGTTCCCCCTTTCCCAGGCCCTTCAGGTGCTGGCGCATGACCAGGAGGATGAGCACGAGGCCGAAGGCCATCTGCTGCACGGGGGCGACGATCCGGCCGAACGACTCCGGCAGGGGAAGGAAGCGCAATCCTTCCTGGAACCCGATGACCAGGAACGTGGCGAGGATGGAGCCGGGGATCCCCCACCCGCTTCCCAGCACCACGATGAGCAGGACGAGGATCGTCTCGTTGAGGGTGAAGTCCGAGGGGCTGATGAAGGTGATGTAGTGGGCCCAGAGAACCCCGCCCAGGGCGGCGAGCAAAGTCCCGATGACGAGGGAGACCCGCCGGAGACGAAAGGTGTCCTTCCCCACCGCGGTGGCAGAGTATTCGTCGTCCCGGATGGCGTGGAAGACCCGTCCCAGGGGCGATCGGACCACGTGATGAACGAACAGGAAAGCGAGCAGGAGGAGGCCTCCGTAGAGGACGGCGAAACCCGGCAACCCCTTGACGGTGAATCCGAAAAAGGAGGGCCGGGGGATGCCGGGAATTCCCATGGGGCCCCGGGTCAGCCAGGCCTCGTTGAGAAAGGCCTTCCGCATGATCTCCGCGAAGCCCAGCATGGCCAGGCCGAAGTAGTCCCCCCGAAGCCGGAGGATGGGAAACCCCACGAGCCAGGCGATGCCCCCCGCGATGCCCAGAGAGAGGACGAGCGAGACGAGGAAGGGAACGCCGTGAACGGTCAGCAGGGCCGAGGCGTAGGCCCCCAGGCCGAAAAAGGCCACGTGCCCGAAGTTATAGAGCCCCGTGTCGCCGATCTGAAGCTGAAGCCCCACGGCGAAGAGGGCGAAAATCTCGCTGATGATGACGATATGGAGAACGTAGTTAATCAATCACCGAACCCCCCAGCGTGTTCCCAGGATCCCTTCTGGGCGGAAGAGCAGCAGGATGATGATAATGAAAAAGGCGATAGCGTCCTTGTAGCCGAGGGGCAGGATTAGCACCCCCAGGTTCTCCGACAGCCCGATGACGAATCCCCCGATGAGGGCGCCCCAGACATTCCCCGTACCTCCCAGTAGGACGGCGGCGAAGGCCCGGACGAGGTTGATAATGCCCATGTGGGGCTCCAGATTGGTGTCTGCGGCGTAGAGAACCCCGCCGACGGCGGCCAAGGCCGCGGCGAGGATCCAGACGTTCCGGATGATCTTCTCACTCTCCACCCCGAAGGTCTCCGCGAGCCGGGGGTTGTCCGAAACGCCACGGATCGCCTTTCCCGCCCGGGTGAACTTCAGCAGCAGGTAGAGGAACAGGATGGTCGCGGCTGCCACGAAGAGGATGGTGATCTGAACCCGCGTGATGACAACGGGGCCGAACGACAGCCCCCGCTCCAGGGAAAAGGGGAACGTGCGGATCTCCGCGCCCCAGACGGCCTGTGCCAGATTCTGCAGAAAGAGGGAAATCCCCAACGATGCGATGAGAAGCAGGAGCGGACTCGCGTTTCGAAGCGGGCGGAAGACCGCCTTATCCATGAGAAGGGCGAGGCCGATGATACCGAGGACGGCCAGCCCTGCGCTCAAGAAAGGGGAAAAGCTCAGAGGAGGGATCATGAACAGGTAGGCGAGATAGGCCCCCGCCATGATCAGCTCCCCGTGGGCGAAATTGATGAAATGCAGCGTCCCGTAGATGAGCGTCAGGCCGGTGGCGAAGAGGGCGTAGATGCTGCCGGCGATCAGCCCATCCAGCAGGGACTGGAGAATCAGGGTCATTTCTTGGTGACGATCTTCCCGTCTTTGATCATCCAGACACCGTACTCACTTCCCACGTCACCGTTCTCGTCGAAGGTCTTGTCACCGGTCACGCCCTTGTAGCCCTTGCTGACTTCGTACAGCGCTTTGCGGATGCCGTCCGGCGTCGTGCCACCCTTGGCAATGGCCTTGGCGACGAGATGCACCATGTCGTAGTTGTACTCGGCGAAAATCCCAATCTTCTTGTCCCCGTATTTCTTCTTCCACAGGGCCACGAAGTGCTTGTACTCCGGGGAATCGGTGGAGAAGGAGGGATACGTCCCGATCAGCCCCTCCACGGCCTTGCCGGCCAGCTTGATCAGCTTGCCCGACTTGGCGGCGGATCCGGCGACCCACTGGGTCTTGATGCCCAACTCGTAGGCCTGCTTGAAGATGACCGCCCCGTCCTTCACGTAGACCAGCGCCACGGCCGCCTTGGGATGGAGCTTCTTGATCTGCAGCAGCTCCGCCCGGTAGTCCGTCTTTCCCTGGTCGTATGGGATCTCCGCCAGGACCTTCCCCCCGTCCTTGGTGAAGTTCTTCACGAACTCATCCTTGAGGCCCTTGCCCCAATCGTTGTTGATGTAGAGAACCGGAACCTCTTTATACCCCAGCTTCTTCACCAACTGTGCTACGCCTTTCCCCTGCAGCTTGTCGGAGGGGAAGACCCGGAAGATATATTTCCCCGCCTTGGTGATGGCAGGCGACGCGCTCTCCGCCCCGATGAGGACCACGTGGGAGCTCTCGCAGATGGGGGCCACGGCCAGGAAATTGGTGCTGGCGGCCGGCCCCAGGATCACGGGGACCTTGTGGATGTCGATGAGCTTCCGCACGGCGGCCACGCTGTCCTTCGCCGTGCCTTTGCCGTCCTCGTAGATGACCTCCAGTTTCTTTCCGTTGATCCCACCGTTGGCGTTGATCTCATCCACGGCCA
>JAOZMY010000091.1 GCA_029934085.1 bacterium
GGGGGAGACCCTTTATCGCGCGAGTTTGACGAAGTCGCCGACTTTGAAGCTTTCACCAAGCACCGGTTTCGCAATCGCGGCATTTACGCCAAAGAATTCAACGAGTTGAATTCTTCCCTTGAATTTTCCAGGTTCCCGACCGAGGAATTCCCCGGTTAGCTGGTTGAAGATTTCCTTGCCCGGCTTGTCGTAGACGTTGAGGAGATCTCCCACGTAGAGTCCGTTGTTCCTTCCGCCGAGAATGTAGATTTTTTTCTTATCGACACGGACGACATGAGTAAACCACTCCAGTTTGCTCAACGGAATGACAACCGAGAGAGCGATTTTACTGGCGGCTGCCTTCAGCGCGTTATCCACCACCTCTGCGGGGTTTTTTGCCGAAGGGATTTCTTCGGGAAGCACGTTGATGGAACTATTGTAGATTTTGTACCCCGACAGGCCATCATAAACCGTGAGGGTGAGGGCCAAATTGGCCTTGTAGTCTCCCGCACCCGTGCCAATTTGATGGATGATTTCGAGCCGATCGATCTTTACCCTCACAAATGCCTGAATCCCCAGGGTCGTCCCTGCCTGGGCGAGAAGGTCTTGGTCCACCGTGTCTTTGGACCACCATTTTTTGTCTACGAAGGTTTTTAGCACAGTGGGTCCCAGTATTTCCGCCTGGTTGGTTTGGGCCAAGTCGCTGTTGATAACTTGGGAAAAGCGAGTTTCTTTTTCCTTCGTCAGAGAGCCGGTTTGATCCTCGATGGGAAGAAGGACAACCGTTTTTTTCATGATGCGGTTTGCGGGGATGGCGACACCGCCGCCTCCCCCCATGTAATCACCGGATTTTAGCTCTTTTTCCAGGCGTGCGATCTTTCTTTCGAGGAACTTCGTTTTGATTCTGACGTCTTCGCCGGCAAATCGCTCACCCAAAAGAGGACGGTATTGGGATTTGGGAACGTAGACGTATTCTGGTTGCCCCTGCCATACGGAATACAAGGGGTTTGGGACCTTGACGTAGTCCTCTCCGCCTTCCGTGATGATTTCCTGTTCCTTTTCGACGGTCTTTTTGTTGCTGCCGAAACAGGAAAGCGTAAAAACTGCTATGATGCAAAGAATGGCGATCGTCATAAATTGCCTGTAATGCCGCATAAATCCTCCTCATAATTCCTCGTGAAAGGTTCTCATATTTTCGATGGGGTGTCAAGAAAGTGGCTTGGAATATGCGGGGGAAGACGGCATGATCCAGGTCGCGCCCTTGCTTTTTATACTGGCTTTCTGTAAATTCTTTCGAGTAAAAGGTGGGGGTTATGGAACTTACAAGTTATAAGGAAGAAATCGTTCTCTATGATGCGGGTGGAACTCCCATAAACACGTGGGTCGAGGTAAGAATCGACCCGTTGACGGGGGATGTGTCGCGGGTTATCAATGTGCCGCTTCGAGATTGGAGCCTGCCGGATCTGGAGAAGATGGCCCGGGAGACCCGTGAGAACTGTCCCTTCTGCCCGGAACATCTGGGGGAGAAGACGCCGAGGTTCGACGGTGGGATCTTGCCGGAGGGGATTCTTCGCCGAGGAAAGGCCGTTTTGATTCCGAACCGTTTCCCCTACGATCGCTATTGCGCACTGATTATCTTGTCTGAGAGCCATTTCGTGCCCCTCGATGCCTGGGAGGCGAGGGAGGTCTTTGACGGGCTGATGATCGCGCAGACTTTTCTGAACCGTGTCTTGGAAAGAGATGATGCGGTTAACGCGTTTTCTCTGAACTGGAATTACGCCCCCCATTCGGGAAGCAGTATCTTGCATCCGCATATACAGTTGTCGGTTGGGGCCTTTGCCAGCAACCGAGGACGCCGTCTCATGGAGATTTCTTACAGTGAGAGACTGAAGGGGCGGGATCCGGTAGAGGAACTGTTGGCGGAGGAAAGGTCACGGGGGCAACGATGGTGTGGCACGGTTGGTCCATGGTGTATCCTCTTCGCCTTCGCCCCGAGGGGAAGGTTCTTCGAGGTCCAGCTGATTCATGAATCGGTGGGATGCTTCCCTGAACTTGCCGCGGAAGATGTCGAATCCCTTGCCTCCGCGATTGCCCACTGTTTGCGATTTGTGCCCCACATGGGATTTTCAAGCATGAACCTTTCGTTGTTTTCCCCGTTGCGAGAGCCAAATAGTTTTCATCCCATGGTTTCCATCAGTCCACGAGCCTGTGTGGGACCGTATCAGATGAGCGATATAAGTTTTCAGATGCTGATTGACGAGTTTTTTTGTTTGTTTCTCCCAGAGTTTGTGGCGGCGCGGTTTAGGGATGAGTGGGGAGAGGAAGAGATTTCTCGATAGGTCCATCAAGATACCTTACGATCAACGGAGATGGGTGTACCTATGGATGACTGGTGGGGAATAGTTTATAGGTCAATAACGATCACGTCACTGGATCTTTTCCATGTTGGAGGGGTCGCATGAAGCGAGGGCCGTTATCGTTGGGAAGAGGGCTTGTGCTACTAAGTGTGGTGGCGGTTCTATTCCTTACCGTTCCACGGGTGCTTGCGGCGGAAAAGCTTTCCTTGAAGGATTGCGTGAGGCGAGCTGTTTTGTATAACAATACCCTCAGATCTTATGCCTCGGAGCGGAGGGCTGTGGCCATGGAGGTTAAGGAGGCCTTGTCTCCTTTCTATCCCACCTTCTCGTTCAGCACCCTTTTTGAACGGTCGGACTGGGAGGACTTGCCTCGAAATGATCATGCGACCATCAAGTTCAAGGCCCGGTATAATCTGTTCAGGGGCGGGGGCGATTGGGCCCTTTTGAAGACGAAGAAACATGAATTGGAAGCCTCGGGTTTTGATTTTCTGGAACAGGGGCTGGATATCGTGGCCACGGTGGAAGGTACCTATTTCGCTATTCTTTCCCTCAAAAATCAGCTGAAGGTTTTGAAAAAATCGGTGGATGCGGCGTTGCTTCACGAAACGGTTGCCAAAAAGAGGGTCGAGGCGGGTTTGGCCCCTTTGAGCGACGAGCTGCGGGCCAAAGTGGATTTGGCCAACGCCCGCGTCGATCTGGTGCAGGCCCAACGGGAGATGAAAACGTTGATACACACACTCGCCGTTTTGATGGGGGTGCCTCCTACGGAGGCGGTTGATTTGGAGAAAGAACACATGGTTAAGGAGGCGGGGAAAAGGACACTTCAAGAACTGTTTGAGCTGGCCAAGAGGAATCGCCCTGTTCTCAAATCGTATCAGCAGCAAGTTCAGAAGTTGGCGTGGGAAGAGAAGTCGCTGAAGGCGGAATTTTTCCCCGTCCTCGACGCGTATGCGGAGACAGGAGAGGAAGGTCCCGATTACTTTCCCGACAAGGAGTATTGGACAATGGGACTTGAGCTTCGGTATCCTTTTTTCTCTGGGTTTTCTACAAAATATGCCGTGGCTCGGACCCGCTCGAAGCTGGAAGCAAAGCGTTGGTCATATCGCCAGAAGATCCTGGAGGTTCAAAAGGAGATTGCGGATGCCTATGAGCAGCTCAAAACGGATGAAAGGGTTATCAAGGCGCAGGAGACCCTCTTGAAAAGCGCTTTGGAAAATTTGAAGGTTGCCCAGCGGCGCTACGAGGTCGGGGTGGGGTCTATCGTTGAGCTGACAGACGCGAGGGTTGCCGCGACCAAGGCGGCGATCGGTCTCGAGAATGCGAGATTGACGGTTGTGGGAGATGAAATCGAATTGAAGCGGGTGACGGGCTGGTTTGTTCCCGTGATAAAGGAAATAGAGGAAAAAAAAGATGTCGCGAAAGAGAAGCCGTAACCTAATTTTCTTTTTCTTTGCATTCTTCTTAATCACCCGCGTGGGGTTTGGATTCGGTCTCACCAAAGACAAGCCCCTACCGGAGAAGTGGGCAAAGGTGACACGGGGAGACATACGGCAGACCATTATCACCACGGGCGTTGTCACCCCCGAGGACGGGGCGGAGATCAAGGTTGGGAGCCGCGTTTCCGGGAAGGTTGAAAAGCTGTTTGTCAAGGTAGGCGACAAGGTCAAGAGGGGGGACCCCATCGCTGTGATCGAACACGCCGATCTTCGGGTGAAGGTTGAGGAAAGGGAAGCGGCTTTGGAGGAAAAGCGGGCGGAACTGAAGGCGCTCCTCAAGCAGCGACCACTGGAGATCTCTCGCCAGGAGGAGAAGATCGAGGAAATCAAGGCGCAATTGGCACAGGCAAAGAAGACCTATAACCGCTACAAAAAGCTTTTGCCGGAGAAGCTGATCCCTGTGGAGGATGTGGACCGTCAGTATAAAGAGGTTCTCGTGTTTAAGTTTCGCCTTGCCGCGGCGGAGAAGGAACTGGTTTATATGAAGAGGAAGCTTGAGGATGATAAGATTATTCTGAAGGCGAAGATCGAGCAGTTGGAGGCGCAGCACAAACATGCCAAAATCAGCCTCGGGTATGCCTTCATCAAATCACCCATCGATGGCACGGTGGCGAAGATCTCCACCCCGGAAGGGGAGACCGTGGCGGCCCAGCTGTCTTCACCAACCTTTGTATGGATCATCGATCTCGAGAGACTCTGGGTTAGCACCTATGTGGACGAGACCGATATTGGTATGGTCAAGAAGGGGCAGTCCGTGACCTTCCGGGTGGACGCCTTTCCGGGAACAACGTTCCATGGAAAGGTCTATGAGATCTATCCCAAGGCGGAAGTCCGGGATAATATGGTTACGTATCGGGTGATCGTGAAGATCAGCGACCCCCCGGAGAAACGTCGGCTCCTCAGACCCGAGATGACGGCCTATACGACGATTGTCGTGAAGGAGAAAAAGGATGCCATTCTGGTCCCCGTTCAGGCGGTCAAGATCGTGGGTGGCAAGAGCGTGGTCGTCGTCAAGGGGGAAAAGGGTCCTGAGAAGAGGAGTGTAACCACGGGGTGGACCGATAGTGGAAAGACCGAGATCCGTAAGGGGCTGAAACCGGGGGAAGAGGTCTTGATCCAGGGATTCACCCGCAAGCTGTTGAGTCCATGACGCCGGTTATTTTTCTCGACAAGATTGAAAAGCGTTATGAAAGTGGGTCCGTCGTCACGGAGGTGTTGAAGGGCGTTTCTTTCTCCATCTTCCCGGGGGAACTGGTCTCCATCATGGGGCCTTCCGGGGCGGGGAAGAGCACGTTGCTGTATATCCTGGGGTGCTTGGCACGTCCCTCGGCGGGACAGTATAAATTGGACGGGGTGGACGTGGGGAAACTTTCGGATGAGGAACTGTCAAGGTTACGGAACGCGAAGCTGGGATTTGTTTTTCAGTCCTTCCATCTGATCCCTCAGTATACGGCCTTGGAAAATGTCCTCCTCCCGACCGTTTACAGGAGGGGTCGAAAACAGGAAAAAAAGCGGGACATCGAGAAGGCGAAGGAGCTTCTCAACCTGGTGGGGCTGGAGGCCCGCTACCATTACCGACCGGGGGAACTTTCCGGGGGGCAGAAACAGCGGGTTGCCATCGCCCGTGCCTTGATGAACGACCCGGAGGTAATCTTGGCGGATGAGCCCACGGGAAACCTCGACAGTCACCAGTCCGATGAGATCGTCCGGCTGCTCCTCGACCTCAATGAGCGGGGGAGGACCATCATCATGGTTACCCACGATCCCGAAGTAGGGCGTCAAGCCCGACGGATGATCACGATTCGGGATGGTTTGATACAGTCTGATGTGCCATGTTCATAAAGATTCTCAAGGTCTCTCTCAAGGATAGTTTGAAACATCCCTTGTTTACCGTCCTGATGATGGTGGGGATCGTCGTCAGCATCTTTTCCATGACGACGATTGTGGCCATCGGAGAAGGGACGAAGATGGAGATCATCCAGGCCTTGAAGGGATTCGGATTTGGGGGCGACGTGATGATGGTGGCCGCCGGCGGGGGACGGATCTTTCGGCATCGCCCCTCCAAGGTGAAGTCCCTGACGGTTGCCGATGCCGAGGCCTTAAAGCAGCTCCCCTTTGTCAAAGCCGTTGCGCCCAGGCAGGGAATGCGCCGTTATGTGGTTCATTTCAGGGGGCGCTCTTTTCACACGCGCATCCTGGGAGTAACCCCCTCCTTCCTCACTGTCGGGGATTATCAAATAGACATGGGTCAAGCCCTCGGCCAGCAGGACCTGCGGGATCACCGGAAGGTTTGTCTCTTGGGGAAGACCGTGGCGGAAGAGCTTTTCCCGGGGAACCGGGCGGCCGCCTTGGGTCAATTCATTCAGATCGGAAAGTTTTTTTTCAGGGTCAAGGGGATTCTGGCGGAAAAAGGGCAGCTGGGACGATTTGACATGGATGATAGAATCCTGATTCCCCTTACCACGGCCTCCACCCTCTTTATCCGGGATACGTATCTCCATGCGATCAGCGTTAAACTGAGTGACGCGAAGGACATTGCCGCTTATCAGAGAATCGTCAGGGCCTTTTTGCGAAAACGTCATCATCTCCACCCGGACGAGCCAGATGACTTTCGGGTTGTGACCTCCCTCGATGTGGTCCAGATTGTCAACCGTTCTTCCAGGGAGCTTACCACGCTCCTCGTCCGGATTATGATTATCTCCCTGCTGGTGAGTGGGATCATCATCATGAACGTCATGCTGGCCGCCATTTCAGAAAGAAAGGTGGAGATCGGAATCAAACGCGCCCTGGGGGCCTCCCGTCGGGACATCCTTTCCCAATTTCTCTTCGAGGCCGTTTGGCTCTCCTTGATTGGGAGCCTCGTTGGTGTGGGGATCGGGATGCTTGCCGCCTATTTTCTCAAGAACACCATCCCCGTAAGCCTGACATGGCGTCCTCTTTACATGGCGGTGGGATTCGGGATCCTTGTGGGGGCGGTCTCTGGCGCCTTCCCCGCCTATCGCGCGGGGCAGGTAGACCCCATACGCGCCATCCTGGGGGGGAGACAATGAAACGGTTCAAGGGGAGGATCTTTCGGTCCGTTCTTGCCGTCCTCGGTCTCGTGGTGGGGGTGGCCTCCGTCCTGGCCATGACCACCCTGGGCCGAATTCAAGAGCAGAAGCTCTACAGGGAGATGGAAAAAATGTCGGTCAATACCATCATGGTTGTCCCTGACAGCGTCTCCACCCTGCCCTTCAGACCGAATATCAAAGGAACGTATAAAACCTTGACCCCTGAAGACGCCCGGGCGATTGAAGATATGGTCCCCCATGTCCGGCGGGTCACGGCCACTGAATATATGAGCGTAACGGCCAAGAAGGGGGCAAAAACCACAAGCACGACCATGGCGGGGATCGATCAGGGGTATTTCCCGATCAAGCGCTTGCAAATCGCATATGGAAGAACGCTCCAGCCTGTTGATCTGGGGGAGAAGCGGAAGGTCTGCTGGATCGGACAGGCGGTTTTGGATAACATCTTTGATGGGAAGGTCTCACGGGCGATCGGCAAGGTTATCTATCTCAACCGGTTCCCCTTCCGTATCGTGGGAATTCTGGCGCGAAAAGGGGTTGATGCCTCTGGCACGAACCGGGATGATATGGTCCTGATTCCGCTAACCACTCTGTTGTCCATAGTATTGAATCAGACCTATGTCCGGGTTGTTTATGTGGAGCCGGTCTCGGCACGGGATGTGAGGAGCGTGAAGGGGGAGATTCAGACCCTGCTTCGTTTGCGCCATGGTAAAAGGGATTTTTCCGTTCGGGTCATGACCTCCTACATCGAGAGGAAACTGAAGACGGGTCGGATGATTGCCCTTTCCACCACCGCCGTGGCCGCCATATCCCTCCTGGTAGGGGGGATCGGGATCCTGGCCGTCATGCTGATCAACAGCCGGGAGCGGGTTCCTGAAATCGGGATCAAGCGGGCCGTGGGTGCGAGAAAGCGGGATGTCTTTATGGAATTCCTCAGCGAATCCCTGCTCCTGGGAATTCTGGGGGGGATCCTGGGTTGGCTTTCTGGGGTTCTGCTCTCTTACTTCCTCATCTTTGAGCAGAAAACCCCGATTCCCTTTCCCTGGCGGATCGGGCTGGGGGCCTTTCTCTTTTCCGTCGCCGTGGCCACCTTTTTCGGCCTCTACCCCGCCTGGCGTGCCAGCCG
>JAOZMY010000092.1:0-2948 GCA_029934085.1 bacterium
GAGACGGCGGCCCCAATTGGCCAGGTGGAAGGGGCCGAGATCCTGGTTTACGGTGCCGTTACGGCATTCGAACCCAATTATCGAGGTGGAGGCGGAGGATTCGTCATCCCTGGTTTGAATGTGGGCCTTGGCGGGGCGGCCAAGCAGGCCTACATGGCCATCGATTTGCGCCTTGTAGATACCAGGACGTCGAGAATTCTTGCGGCTACAACGGTTGAAGGAAAATCAACAGATTATGGCGCTATTTTCGGGGCTGTGATCGGCGGTGGAACGACACGGATGCCTCTCGGACTGGGGGGATGGAAGAATACCCCCATGGAAAAAGCCATCCGGGTCTGTATCAAACGGGCCGTCGATTTTGTCGTGAGTCGAACTCCGGCCCAGTACTTTCATTACAATGCCCAAGGTATGCCGGTGAGTGCCCCTTCTCAGCAAGGCATGCAGCAGGGTGGTGGTGGCGGACTGCCTGCTTCCCAACCACAATCTCAGCCTCGTCCTCAACATCAGTTGAACCGGCCCGCTTCTCAGGGCGAGGGCGCCTCGAGTGATATCGTTGTGGTGAAGGCCTTTAAGGCGAACATCAGGAGATCTAACACCACGAACAGCCCCATTGTGACCACGGCGAAACGGGGAGAAAAGCTCGTAATCCTTCGGGAAAAGGGGGATTGGTACCAAGTTCAGACGGAGTCGGGAGAGATGGGATGGATCTATAAATTCCTCACCCGTCCAGGCAAATAGCCGGAGGCGAACGTGATGAAAAAACTTATGATAAAGGTCGTGAGTGTCTTTATGCTGCTGGGGATCATGGCGTCCCCAGTAGCATCAAAGGTTATCTCGAAGAAGGTGGCCCGAATCTACCAGATCCGGATTTATCAGCGGGGCCCGAAGATGGGGGGACCCCAGCAGACCTATTGGAATTTGAACGTAAATTATATCGGCCCCGGGGATTTGAACAACCTCTTGAGCCTGGAGATTTTTGTCAATAACCGGATGGAGGTTGAGGCCGTCAAGATTGTCAGAAAGACCTATGATCGAAAGGTTGTCACCTCTCTTTTGAGGAATGTGTCCGAGCTTTCCATTGAGTATGTCCCGCCGGGTTCTCCTGTCAGAGGAAAGGACCTTCCGGTAACAGTCCTGACCATGGATGAATTGAAGCTTCCGTGACGGCTTCATGAATCTGCCCAACTTCCTGACCCTTACAAGGATCCTCCTTGTTCCCTTTTTTGTGACAGCCGTTGTTTATCGGCATTTTTCTTACGCGATAGGGATCTTTTTCGTGGCTGGTGTGACGGATGGCCTTGACGGGCTTTTGGCGAGGTCGTTGCATCAAAAGACGAAATTAGGGGCGATTTTAGATCCCTTGGCGGATAAGCTTTTACTTACATCGGCTTACGTCACTCTTGGCACCTTACATCTCATTCCCTTTTGGCTTCCGGTTGTCGTGGTGAGCCGAGACGTGATTATTGCCCTTGGGATGCTTGTAATCGTGCTCTTTGGATACAGTTACGAGATTCGCCCGAGAATGGTCAGCAAGGTCACTACGGTTTTCCAGATTGTGACGGTCCTGGCCGTGTTGTGTTCCCAGTATTGTCCTTACTTGCCTTACTATCTTTTGGGGCTTTATGTCATTACGGTTATCTTTACAGTGGCCTCGGGATTGTATTATATGTATCTTGGAATGAAAATCTTAAACCCTTAACAAAGGAGTATAGGTTATGTCGGGAATTTTTGACATTTTTGCGCGGGAGATTCTTGACTCGCGTGGGAACCCTACGGTGGAGGTAGAGGTTGTATTGGAAAGCGGTATTGTCGGAAGGGCGGCTGTTCCTTCCGGTGCGTCCACGGGAGAACATGAGGCCGTTGAGCTCCGCGATGGTGATTTGAATCGCTTTCTCGGGAAGGGCGTGTTAAAGGCCGTGGAAAATGTGGAGGAGAAGATCGCGCCACAGCTCATTGGCCTGGACGTACTGGACCAGATGGAGATTGATGCCATTATGATCGATTTGGATGGGACACCCAATAAGTCGAAATTGGGGGCCAATGCCATTTTGGGGGTTTCGATGGCATGCGCGAGGGCTGCTGCGGAGTATCTTGAGATCCCCCTTTACAAGTATCTTGGCGGAGCGTTTTCGCATCTTCTCCCCGTTCCCATGATGAATATTCTCAATGGTGGAAAACATGCCGATAACAACGTAGATATCCAGGAGTTTATGATCGTGCCCGCGGGCGCAGAGACCGTGAGGGACGCTATTAGGATGGGATCAGAGGTTTTTCATCACCTCAAAGAGGTCTTGAAAGATCAGGGACATGTCACCTCGGTTGGAGATGAAGGGGGATTTGCGCCGAATCTTTCTTCCAACCGCCAGGCCCTTGAATTGATTGTTCAGGCGATTGAGAAAGCGGGGTATAAGCCGGGAGAGGATATCTATTTGGCCATGGATCCCGCGGCAAGCGAGTTCTATGTGGACGGGAAATACGTGATGAAGGCGGAGGATCAACCTGAAAAGACCGCGGAGGAGATGGTCGCTTTTTATGAGGGGCTGATAAGAGATTTCCCCATTATTGCTATCGAGGATGGTCTCGCCGAGGATGACTGGGATGGCTGGAAGGTTCTCACGGAGCGGCTTGGTGACAAGATTCAACTTATAGGGGATGATCTTTTCGTGACAAACCCACAACGCCTCCAACGGGGGATTGACGAAGGAATTGCGAACGCGATCCTTATCAAACTTAATCAGATCGGCACAGTGACGGAAACGCTCAAAACGATTGAGATGGCGAAAAGGGCGGGCTTTGGCATTGTTGTGTCCCATCGGTCTGGGGAGACAGAGGACTCAACCATAGCGGATTTATCCGTAGCCACGAATTGTGGACAGATTAAAACAGGATCGGCCTCCAGAACCGATAGAACCTGTAAATACAACCAGTTGATGCGAATTGAAGAGGAC
>JAOZMY010000092.1:3048-8025 GCA_029934085.1 bacterium
AATTCTGAAATACTGAAAAGTTAAGAATAGGAACGAGATTGGAACATTGAATGGGAAATAATCAAAAAATAAAGACGAGTAAATCGCTTGGCACTTTTCCCATTGTAGGATTTATACTTGGTCTACTTTTTATAGCGGTCGCCTATGCCGTTGTGTATCTTACAAGTCCTAATTTCCCCTCGGATAAACCGTTTTGGGAAATGGTTAAGTTTTTTCACAAAACAAATCCCGTTTTGTTCGTAGTCGATAGTCTCCCCTTGGTCCTCGCCTGGATAGGGCTTTTTGTCGGGGTGAGACAAATGGGGGGCATTACTGGTCGGAAAAGGCTTCAGATACAACTGGAACGGCGAGAGAAAGAGCTGGAATCCATTCGTTTTCTCTATAATGTTATGTTTGAGAGGACGGAAAATTGCTTGTTTATTGCCTTACCCGAAGGGGATATTATTGATCTTAATCTGTCGGGCGCGCACCTTCTAAAACTTGATGAATCAGCGGAAGAGGTTTTGGAATCTAAGGAAGAGGTTATCGAGGTTTTAAAGCGCCGCAAGTTAAACATCCAATCGTTATTTGCGAACGTGGAAGATAGAGATCGTGTCCTGGAGAAGCTTAGAATTGATGGAACCGTTTCGAGCCTCCAGGTCAAGTTACATCGGTTTGATGGGGAGACGTTTGACGGTTTGATTTCGGGTTTCATGGGTGAAGACCCGGATGGGCAGCCCTTGATTTTCGGGAAGATTGTCGACTTGAGTCACGTAAGACAGGCGGAACTCCTTTTGAGGAAGGCCAACGAACAGCTTGAGAAGAAAAACGAGGAGTTAGTAAAGGCCTTTTCCGAGCTTCAAGCCATGAAGGTGCGTTTTGAGAACAGGAGTAAGGATCTCGAGAAGTTGAATCAACAGTTGGATTACGCCAATAAGCTGCTTTCTGAGATGGCTATCACGGATGGTTTGACTGGCCTTTACAATCACAAGCACTTCATGGGGCTTCTGGAAAAGGAGTGGGAAAGAGCGCGTAGGAGTAAAAACAACTTCTGTGTCATTATGATAGATGTGGACTATTTCAAATCCTTCAACGATAAATGGGGACACCAGATGGGGGATCAAGCCCTCAAGTCCCTGGCAAAAACCATAAGCAGTCAGACACGTTCCTACGATATCGTGGCGCGCTACGGGGGTGAGGAGTTCGGCTTGATTCTGCCGGAAACTGATCTGAACACCTGTTACACGGTGGCGCAGAGGATCCGCAAGGGTGTGGAGAAGAAGGCTTTGTTAATCAAGAGTCAGGATACTAAAGTCCATTTGACGGTTAGTATCGGTGTCACGATCTACCTTCCTGATCAGGACGATCCGAGAACCGCCGAGCAGGTATTGCAGGACGCAGATGTTGCCCTCTATCTTGCGAAAAACAAGGGCAGAAACAGGGTAGAGATGTATCGTCGAGACGTGCTTTCAGAGAGCGCAAAGGTGGTTCCGATCCCTGAGTTTAACAGCAACGAATGATCCCTGGTATTCTCCTGGCCGCTGGGCTTTCCAGCAGGTTTGGTTCACAGAAATTACTATCGGTCCTTGCCGACGACACGACGCTGTTTGACCATTCGCTTCGTCTACATTTGAATGCTTCGATTGATCCGTTGGTTATTGTGGTATCCAGGGAGATTTTTTCCGCCCTTCAAGAGAAGAAAAACGGTGCGTTGAAATACATTATGAGGCGAGATAATGGCTTTGACTGGTATCACCTAAGAACCCCTTGGGGAGTTGCTCGCTTGATTGTAAATGAAACGCCGGAAACTGGTATGGCGGATTCCCTCAAACTGGGGTTATCGGTTCTGTCGGAGATCGAACGGAGGGATGGTGTTTTAATATCCCTTGCGGATATGCCGAGGATAACCCCAGGGATCATTGAACGATTGTTAGCAGAGTATCAACAGGGTGAAAAAAGAGCGGTGGTTCCTATGTTTGAGGGGCGAATTGGTCACCCTGTCATCTTTGATGAACCATTCTTCAGGGAAGAGATTCAAGGTATAAAAGGAGACGAGGGGTTGCGAAGTATCTTAAAAAGGCACTGGCGAGATGTAACTGTTATTTCCTGGGAAGATGCCTCTGTCGTAATGGATGTCGATACTCCGGCGGATATGGAGAAGATCCTCAGGGATGGAGCTTAAATATGGGTGCGATGGAAGATCTTTATCAATATGGGTTAACCCTTGCCTCGAATCTTCATGTGCGAGATGTGAGGATTGGTTTAGGTTATACGGCCGTTCAGATTGAGAATGGTGATGTGGGCTTGGCCTATACCTTTCGCGGAGAGGCAGGACACACTTGCACGGCCATGAAGATGGCGGGAGAGCTGGCTGGGAAACAAGCGGATTTGCTCCTCTCTTTTATGAAAGAGTCCGATTTGATTTCTGCGGCTGTGGGGCTGGCCACGTTTAATGCCCTCTTGCAACAACATCTCCCCGTTTCCATCGCAGAAGATTTCTTTCCGATCGTCCGACTGCGAAAAGGGGAAAGGGTGGGGATGGTAGGATTTTTCGCGCCCATTATCCCGATCATTAAAAAAGCCGGGTGCGAACTCTTTATTTTTGAGAGGAATTTGAAGCGGGGGGAGGGGCTGTTCGGACCGGAGAAAATTCCCTCCGAGCTTCCCACTTGTGACGTGGTGATCCTTTCTGCGACAACGCTGATCAACCATACCTTCGAGGAGGTGGTGAAACACGCGAAAAGGGCGAGGGAAGTCATCATGCTGGGGCCTTCCACGCCTCTGACCCCAGAAGTTATGGGGCATTATGGGGTTACCCTGCTTGCGGGAATGAGAATTGTAAAACCTGAGGCTGTTTTGAGAATCGTGAGCGAAGGTGGAGGAACACAACGGCTGAAGGGAACTGCCCAGAAAGTGGTTGTTTCATGTAGAGAATCGGAGTAACTTAAGAAGTGGTGACCAATTTGCAAGGAAAGGAACGATGAGAAAATTACCCATTGAGGATGCTATCGGGAAACCGCTGGCGAATGATATGACCCAAATCATTCCCGGGAAGATCAAGGGACCGGCCTTCAAACGGGGCCACATCCTCAGGGAAGAGGATATCCCATTACTCAAAGACATGGGAAAGGCCCACGTCTACGTCCTCGACCCCGACAAGGGATACATTCATGAGGATGACGCGGCCGTTGCCCTATCCGATGCCTACGGCGGAGAGGAGTTTGAACGGGTGGGGCCCAGTGAGGGTCGCATCAACCTCAAAGCCGGGTTCCACGGTCTTTTGAAAATAAACCTTGACCTCCTGACGTTCATCAACGGATCAGGGGAGATTATCTGTTCCACGGTTCATCAGCATACCGTTTGCCCTGAGGGGATGACCGTGGCGGCAACACGAATCATCCCCGTGGCTATGGACGAAAACGAATTCCAGAAGGTTTTGGATAAGGTGAAATCGGAAGGTCCCCTACTTAAATTGCTTCCTTTTGTCCGAAAACGGATCGGGGTGGCGGTAACAGGGGAAGAGGTTTATTCCGGGCGTATCCCCGACAGTTCTATGGAAATCCTTACTCCTAAGGTTAAGGCCTTGGGCGGAGAGATCGTAGCCCACGCAATCTGCCCCGATGACGCGGGTGTTATAAGCGAAACGATTTCAAAGATGGTGCGAGTGGATGACTGTGATCTCATTATTACCACGGGAGGACTTTCCGTAGATCCAGATGATGTGACCCTCGATGGAATTGGCAGGAGCGGGGCAGAGATTGTTTCCTACGGCTCTCCCATTCTCCCCGGGGCCATGTTTGCCTGTGCCTACCTGGATGGGGTTCCCATTCTCGGAGTCCCGGCGGCTGTTTTTTATTTCAAGGCCACGGTTCTCGATATCTTTCTTCCCCGGGCCATGGCGGATGATCCCATCTCACGGGCGGATGTGGTAGTCCTTGGGCATGGCGGGCTTTGCCTGAATTGCAAGGTATGCACCTATCCAGTCTGCCCTTTTGGAAAGGGGGCATGACATGGGGAAGATTCTGGGGGACACAATCCGAAGATTCAGGGAAATCATTGCCCCATACCCTTATCTTGACGAACCTGTTTCCGTAATCGCACGCCCCCTCACGGCTGAGGAGGCCATCGGGCGTCCAGAGCACGATGATTATCCCCTCCTTAAGGGAAAGGAGCGGATGATGGAGGCCCGTTTTAAGGGTGCCGCGGGTCAGGCCTATACGGATCAGGTCGGGAATTTTGAGGGGACCCTTGGTGATGTTTTGGGTCTCTCGATGGACTCGAATTATCATCGTGCCGTTCTGGTCGCGACGATCAACGCAGTGTTGCGGCAGCTGAAAGTCATTGACAAGAGCTGCCACTGCAAGGACGAGGACCCCGTTCAATGTGCTCCTAAACTTCCGCCGGCCCTCGCTGCCTTTTCCCCTGAAAGGGTGGGGATGATCGGACATCAGCCGAGATTATTAGAGATTGTTTCCAAGAACTTCCAGGTTCGGATCTGTGACCGCGACCCGGATCAGATCTCCACTAAAAAATCAGGAGTGGTTGTCGAGCCGCCGGAAGCCTACGAGGACATCGTAAGATGGTGCGATCTCGTCCTGGCCACGGGGACAACCCTTGTGAATGACACAATCGATGCCTTTGTGGTTAAAGATAAGCCAACGGTTTTTTATGGCATTACCATCAGTGGGGCGGCGAAGCTCTTGAGGTTGAACCACTTTTGTCCCTTGGGACGATGAGACCCTTTGATTTGAAAATCTTGATTCGAGGCGCGGGAGAGATGGCAAGTGGAGTGGCTCATCGGCTGTTTCAGTCCCATTTTTCAATCCTGATGACAGAAATCCCAACCCCCCTCTCGATTCGCCGGGCTGTCTGTTTTTCAGAGGCGGTTTTCGAGGAGGAGGCCGAAGTGGAAGGGGTGGTGGCTGTTCGGATTGAAGAGATCGAAAGGGTTGAAGAAGTATGGCGCCGGGAGCGAATCGCCGTCATGGTAGATCCTGA
>JAOZMY010000093.1 GCA_029934085.1 bacterium
CCAAAGTAGGCGGTATCAGCAATACCGGTGGATTTTAAATAAGACTCGGCCTTCTGGGCGATGTTTCGAGGATCGCGGGTATACTTTTCCTTGGTTAAGGGATCGACGATGTTGCAAATAAGGCTTAGGGTGGGGACATCGGTGAAGGGATCCAGCTTGGCCGTCTCTGGATCGGGCAGGACGAGCATGTCACTGGCGTGGATGGGTTGCCAGCCCCGGATGCTGGAGCCGTCGAAGCCGAAGCCGTCCTCAAAAGAGTCTTCGTCAAACTGGGAGATGGGAACACTGAAGTGCTGCCAGAGTCCGGGAAAGTCCATGAATTTGAGATCAACCATCCGCACACCCTGCTCCTTGCAAAATTCCATGACTTGTTTGGGTTTCATATATTAATACCTCCCTTGTGAGTTTTAAGTTTTAAGTGGTTAAGTGTTAAGTTTGTCTCGTTTATCTTGAGCCTCGTGTTGTTCGGCTTTTGGTGATGGGTGATAGGTCATAGGTAATAGGTCTGCACATTCCACTCGCTGATAATTTCCTATCGCCTCTTGTCCCTGGCCTTTTGCCCTTTACCTTTAACCTTTCACTGATCTATATCGCCCCCGGTCCTCGCTCTCCGGTTCGGATTCTTATGACTTCTTCCACGGGGGTGACGAAGATCTTGCCGTCACCGATCTTGCCCGTCCGGGCCGTCTCTTCGATGACTTCCACCACCTGTTCCACCAAGTCTTCGTCTACAACGATTTCCAGCTTGATCTTGGGTAGAAAGTCAACGATGTATTCTGCCCCTCGGTAAAGCTCCGTGTGCCCTTTCTGACGGCCGAATCCCTTGACCTCTACCACGGTGATCCCCTTGATCCCGATCTTGTTCAACTCGTCCTTGACATCCTCTAACTTGAATGGCTTGATGATGGCTTCGATCTTCTTCATATCCCCCTCCTAACCCGCAAAAACATAACATTGCCCCCCGACAAAATCAATGATTTGTGAACGCTTCCGGCTGTTTGGTTGCTTATTATATCACAAAAGAAACATATCCTTGCAACTTCTATGATTCAAATGACACCAGGACGGCTTTTATCAGGGATCGCTCCTCGAGACCTCTTCCAGCGCCGTGCAGATATCTCTCAACCTTTCCTCGTCGTAAATCTTTTCTCCCGCGCTATCCTGGACATAAAAGACGTCTGCCGCCCGGTCCACTTTGGTCGAAATCTTCGCCAGAGAAATATCCAGTCCCAGGGCGGAAAAGGTCCGGGTAATATCATACAAAAGCCCAACCCGGTCGTCCGCGAAGACATCGATTATGGTGTAAAAGTCCGAAGTCTCGTTATCAATACGGATCTCCGGGGGGAGAATTTTTCTGCCTTTTCGTCTCTTTGGAGAGGCAACGCGGTTCTTCGAAACGAGCGTAGGCAGGTCTTTCTTTCCGCTGAGTACATCCCGTAAATCCTGGCGGAACTTTTCCCAGATACCCGAACGCACCAAGCTGGGCTCAAAAGGCGAGTTCACATGAAAGATATCCATGGCCACGTGGCGTGTCGTCGTATTGATCTCCGCGCTGAGGATATTGATCTTGTTGGCCGTCATCACTCCGGCGATGGAGGAAAACAACCCGTGTTGGTCATCCGTGATAACAATAATCTCGGAAATTCCTCTCAAGGGGTCTTCCTTGATATCACACACAACAAGTTCGCTCAGGTGTCGATACAGAAGCTGAAGGTGCTCTTTGATAATATCGAGAGGGATCTGCATGAGATACCGGTGGGGAAGTGTATCGATCAACTCGAGATAGGCCTTCTGTGGCAAGTCGCTCTTCTTTATCCAGTTTGATAACTGCCGCACCCGACGTTTGATCCTGATGGCCGCCGCTTTGGTTCCCTCCTCCCCCTTCTCCAACACATGGAGGACCTTGAAGAAAAATTCCCTCAACAGATGCCCCTTCCACTCGTTCCACGCGTCCGGTCCCACGGCCTTGATATCCGCATATGTGAGGATATACAGCATTTTGAGGGCCTCGGTGCTCCCGATGATGTGTGCCATAGAAATTATAAGCTTTTCCTCAAAGAGATCACGTCGTTGCGCCGTTTCAGAAATCAGCAAGTGATGCCTCACGAGGAAGACAAGGAGATCTCTATGGGGTTTAGTGAGCCCCAACCGTCTTGCGATGTCCTCGACCATCTTCGCTCCCAAAAGGGCGTGTCCTTTCCCGCTCCCCTTCCCGATATCATGCAAAAACCCGGCAAGATAAAGGAGATCGGGATACCGAACTTCCCGCGCGAGTTTGGATAAGAGGTAATCGGAAGCGGTCTCTCTCACGTCACGCAGCTTCTCCATTTCCGCCACGGTGAAAATGGAATGCACATCGACCGTATAAATGTGATAAACGTCGTGCTGGACTCGGCAGTAGATCTTCCGAAACTCGGGGATGAGATGCTCCAAGAGCCTCACCTGGTTCATTTGAAGCAGAATCGGGGCGATGGTCTTACCTTTACGGAAGATATCGAGAAACACGTCAAGCGCCGCCTGATCCTGGGCCAATAAAACCTGAGTGGACGCAAGAACATCGGTAACGTATTCCTTCGTCTTCCATCCAACCTCCACACCGTAGAGAGCGCCAAAATAAAAGGCGCGAACCATCTCCACAGGATCTTCCTCAAAAACCGACTTGGAGGTTACCTCGATCTTCCCCTGCTTCAAGATAAAATGTCGGCTGACTCGCTTTGGTTCAGGAAGGCGGACGAATACCCCATGGCGGCGCCTTCTCCAGGACAACTTCTCGAATACCAGGGACATAGTACGGTTGATAACGGCCGCCTTCTCATAGTAATCCCGCATAAAGACCTCTACATCCAAGGTATGCCCCATCTGCCGATACCCGAGAACCCTCGAGATCTCCTCCTGAAACTGAAAGGTTAGACGGTCGTTCTTGCGCCCGGAAACCATGTGCAGACAAAGCCTCACCTTCCAAAGGAAATCAAGGGCTTCTTGCAAATCAAGAGCTGAAGAGGAAGAGATGATTTCCTTTTCCACCCATTGAGGAATATCTAAAATGCCGTCGAAAACCCACAGGGCCCACCGGATGGCGTGATAATCCCTTATCCCCCCCTTCCCCTCTTTTACATGGGGTTCCAGAAGGAAAATCGAACGCCCGTAGTGTTCATGCCGTTTCTTTGTGGAGGCTCTCAGGTTGAAAAGGGTTTTTTCTGGATCCTGGCGCACCGTCTTCTTGACAACTTCGCCCCAATACTGATTGAACAAAACCCCATCCCCCCAAAGATATCGGCTATCGATCAAGGCCGTTTGAATCGTGAGATCATTTTTCACCAACGTCTTACACTCTTCGAGCGTGCGGACACTGTAGCCAACTTCTATGCCCAGGTCCCATAGGGGATACATAAACTGCTGAATAAAGGTTTCGATCTCTTCCCTGGAACGTTCGTGGCAGAGAACCATGATATCCACATCGGAGTAAAGGGCCATTTCCTCACGGCCGTAGCCACCCACCGCGACCAATGACAATCCCTTCCTCGAGGCCCCCAAACGGAGTGAATAGGAATCGGCTATCTCTCCCACCAACCTGTCCATCGACGTGACATAATCCTTGAAAAAGGTGGTGGCAAGGTAATCGGGTTTGGAGATTTCTTCTTGCAGATGAGACTTGATCTCCTTGACATACGTCCAGAGGGGGTGCGTTGAAAACCCGTGAGGAGTCACCTCATCCTTATGACCTTTCCGATTCATTTATTGACAATCCAAATCATTCATTATATCATCCAAGGCGTGCCGAAGTGGCGGAATTGGTAGACGCGCTAGGTTCAGGGTCTAGTGGGTGTACGCCTGTGCGGGTTCGAGTCCCGCCTTCGGCACCATATTTTTGCCCATTTCAGACCTTACAGATGAATCACCGTATCATCCGTGGTCGACAAGCGTGACACCCCACTTTCCGTCACGAGGTAGTCGTTTTCAAGCCCCACGACCCCGCTTTCCGGGAAAACCATCTTGGGCTCTACCGCCACAACCATTCCGGGTTCAAGACGCCATGCCATCCCCTTTCCCAAAACAGGCCATTCATTCAACTCCAGGCCAATTCCGTGTCCCACAAACTTAACACGCTTTTCCTGAAATCCCATGAAGTTGTCTTCCAGACCAGCCTTTCGCGCCATGGCCGCCATTTTATCGAACCAATCCCCGCAGAGATCCCCCGGCCTTGCCTCGGCCTCAAACCGATGGATCATTTCAACGGCAACGGCATAAGCCTCTTGAAGACTTGGGGAAAGGGTCCCAACAACCGCGGTTCGTGTCTGGTCCGACATGTAGCCCCCCACCCCTGGGGAGGCATCGAACACCAGCGGTTCATTCCGCGCAATCTTATACATCCCCCCACGCGTCGCCACGGCCGGTGTCATCCCCACACCCCCCAGAGGGGCATCTATATACGTAGGGATGGCGGCGTTCCTTCCGGCGTAAAGATATCCGTCCAGTCCAACTTGATTCCATCCCCGCATCCTAACCATTCCTTGGTGCCCGTGACGTCGCAACGCAAGAATCAAGGTCTCCTCCGCCTCCGCCTCGGTCATCCCCACGCGAATAAGGTCAGGCATTTCCTGAATGGCCTTGTCGTATATTTCAATTCCCTTCCGTATATTTTCGACCTCCAAAGGGGACTTGATCATTCGGCAGGATCGGATGAATCGTGAATCGTCCACGATATGCGCCCGATCTAAGAGATCTTTGAACCGTAAGAAAAGATTCGTGGGAACCACATCCAACGAAAGCCCCACAGTTTTAGGAATCTTTCCCATCAGCTTTCGAACGGCGTCCTTGATCTCCTGGAATCTTACGTAGGGAACAACCTCCCGAAGGGGAGACTCGATACGGGCCCGCTCGGGATCCTTTTTGACAAGGTAGACCGTTTCGCCCTCCCGGGTAATCAGAGCGTAACCGAGCTGAGCAGATCCGGTGAAATAGAACAAATCAGGGGCATATCCCACGATGGCAAGGGGAATATCCTCCTGTCTCAAGAACTCTCCAAAACGGCGCGCCCGTGAGGCCAGTTCATCCCGAGTCACCCCGCTTCTGGGAAGGAGGGCAGGATCAATCATGGCGTACCCGGTTCAAGACTTCCTCCACAATGGTCGCTTTGTCAATTTCGATGACCTCACCCGTTTCACGGCTTTTGAGTTCCACCTTATCTTCCTTTAAGAATCCCTTTCCAATCGTTACCCGGAAAGGAATCCCGATAAGGTCGGCATCCTTGAAACGCACTCCCGGCCGCAGGTTGCGATCATCTATCAGCACATCCACGTTCCTCTGAAGGAGTGTCTCATAAAGGCTCTCGGAGAATTCCATGACCGTTTCATTGTTGGTCTGGACAGGGAGAATCTCCACCTCAAAGGGGGCAATCACCTTTGGAAAGACGATTCCATGATCGTCGTGCTTCTGCTCAATGGCCGCTGCCACCGTCCGGCCGACACCGATACCATAACAGCCCATGATAACCGGCTGTTCCTTTCCTTTTTCGTCCAGAAACGTGGCCCCCAGAGCCTCACTGTATTTCGTTCCGAGTTTGAAGATATGTCCCACCTCTATTCCCCTAAAGGCCTCGAGGATTCCCTCCACACAATGGGGACATCCCTCTCCTTCCGCGGCAAGGCGTATATCCACCACCTGATCAGCCTTGATGTCTCGCTTTGGATCCACATGAATGAAATGGTAATCTGTCTCATTCGCCCCACAGACGGCATCCGCCAAGTCCATGACCGTCGGGTCCACGAACAAGGGAATCGACAGTCCAATGGGCCCCGCAAATCCCACATCCGCCTTCGTGAGTCTCTCTACGTCCGCGTCCGAGGCCAGTTCGATAAAATTGGCCCCCATGAGGTTCTTCACCTTCAGGGGATTGACGTCCTTGTCCCCTCGAACGAGGCCCGCCACAAACCCCCTGTCGGTTTCGAAAATCATCGCCTTGATGAGTTGCTCCGGCGCAACCTTCAGAAACTCCGCCACCTCCTCCACATGTTTCTTTCCAGGGGTATAAACCTTTTCCAATCCTTTTGGTTCCCCCTTTTCATGAAACGGTTTTTCAGGCAACCGGGATACCGCCTTCTCAAGATTCGCCGCATAAGAACACTTATTGCAGGAAAGGATGAGATCCTCCCCCGTATTCGCAAGGACCATAAATTCATGCGACGCGCTGCCCCCAATACTCCCGGTATCCGCCTCTACCGCCTTGAAGGATAGGTCACACCGCTCGAAGATGCGCGAATAGGCATGATACATTCTTTGATAGCTCTCCTCCGCCCCGGCATCATCCCGATCGAAGCTATAGGCGTCTTTCATGATGAACTCGCGGGCCCTCATAACACCGAAACGGGGACGGATTTCGTCCCGAAACTTCGTCTGGATCTGGTAAAGGTTCAACGGCAAATCACGGTAAGACCGAACCTCTTTCCGGACAAGGTCCGTGATGATCTCCTCATGGGTCGGTCCCAGGCAATAGTCCCGTTCGTTTCTGTCCTTGAAGCGAAGGAGTTCCTTTCCGTAATACTCCCAACGGCCCGATTCTTTCCAAAGATCTGCCGGCTGAACCATGGGCATGAGAAGTTCCTGGGCCCCAGCGGCATTCATCTCCTCCCGTATAATGGTTTCCACTTTTCGGATGGTCTTGAGCCCGATCGGGAGATAGGTATAGATGCCGGTCGCTACCTTCCGGATCATCCCGGCCCTGAACATCAACTGGTGACTGATGACCTCCGCCTCTGCCGGAATCTCCTTCATCGTGGGTAAAAACAACTGGGAATATCGCATGCCCCCTCCTCGTATCGTTTTAATAAACCATTATAAAAATTCGCCCTTTCAGCGTCAACGGTTTCACACCAGGCTGAAAGGGCTTTCTGATCTTCCGTCAATCAAAATCTATCTTCCGCGCGCTACATTCGCCTCCCTGCAACGATCATTCGCGTCATGGCCTTGTTCAGGGATGCCTTCACCTTCAGATAGTCCTTGTCGTCGGCGCTCATGGTTTTGAGTTTTTCTTCCGCCAGTTCCTTCTTACGCTTCGCCCGTTCCACGTCTATTTCCGTATCCAATTCAGCGATCTCGGCCAGGATGGTCACCTTGTTTCCCAAGACCTCGGCAAATCCCCAACTGACGGCGATGTAACGCTTACTCTCACCCTGTCGATACATCACCTCTCCGATCCCCAAGGTCGCGAAGAAAGGGATATGTCCGGGAAGAACGCCAAACTCACCCAGTTCACCGGGGGCCGTAATCTCATCCACCTTTTCGCTCAAGACCAATCGTCTCGGTGTCACAACTTCCAAAAGGAATGACTTTTCCGCCATGCTATTTCTCCGATCCTACCCTATGCCGCCATCAACTTCTGGCCTTTTTCTATGGCCTCTTCGATCGTTCCCACCATGTAGAAGGCCTGTTCCGGCAAGTCGTCATGTTTCCCTTCAACGATCTCCTTGAATCCCTTGATGGTGTCTTCCAGTTTCACGTAACGTCCCGGAGTTCCCGTAAACTGCTCCGCGACGAAGAAGGGTTGGGACAAGAAGCGCTGAATCTTACGGGCACGCGACACAATCAGCTTGTCGTCCTCGGACAGCTCGTCCATTCCGAGAATGGCAATGATGTCCTGCAGGTCTTTGTATTTCTGAAGAATCTGCTGAACCTCGCGGGCCACCTGATAGTGTTCTTCTCCAATGACCTGAGGATCCAGGATCCGGGAAGTCGAATCGAGTGGATCGACGGCGGGGTAGATTCCAAGCTCGGCGATCTGGCGGGAAAGAACCGTGGTCGCATCGAGGTGGGCAAACGTCGTCGCAGGTGCAGGGTCCGTCAGGTCATCCGCGGGGACGTAAATCGCCTGAACAGAAGTGATCGAGCCCTTCAAGGTCGACGTAATTCGTTCTTCCAGCTCTCCCAAGTCTGTCGATAAGGTGGGCTGATATCCCACCGCGGAGGGCATCCGGCCCAAGAGGGCGGA
>JAOZMY010000094.1 GCA_029934085.1 bacterium
TGGCCCCGTACTTGGGCGGAAAACACGTGCGGCGCGACGGAAAGGATTACATGATCCTGAACTACCTGGGGCGGACCTACGAGGTTTCCAAGGAGGAGGCTCGGTGCCTGGAGGAGGCGGGGGAACAGGACGTTTGGGATGTTATTCTCCTCTATAACTACATCGCCAGCAACTGTCGCGAGACGCCGACGGGGACATGGGTCAGCATCGACGCCTTGCCCGGGAGTATCCCCAAGAAACCGGAGCTGGAGGAAACCTGCGAGAAACGGATTGCCCAGGCCTTCAAAGGGGACGTGTCAGGACTCGAGGAGGCGGTTCGAACGCTTGGGGGTGTTCCTGCCGAAGTGGAAACCAGCGCGGACGTGAAAGCCGTTATTCACCCCCTTCCCAAAACTCCTTTTCTACTCCTTTTCTGGGACGAAGATCAAAACGAGGGATTCGAGGCCCGCGCCAAAGTCCTTTTTGATGAAACCATCCTCTGTTTTCTTGACATCGAATCGGCTGTTTTCCTCGCGGAAAAGATGGCGAGTAGGTTGATCGAAGTGAAGGAAGAGAAGTGAAGGGTTGTCGTGAGATTTTAAGGTCTCGCCCCTGAGCTTTACCCCCTGTGAAATTCCACTACCTCTAAGTGCTTCGTCTTATTTTGCGGGGCAGGCAAATAACACAAAGCAGATAGACAGACTTATTCCCCCTGCAGATCTTTTTTGAGTTCTTCTTCAACGAAGAGGATGTGCCGCTGGGCGGCTTCCCCCGCCTTTTCTCTTTCCCTGTTCTTGATGGCTTCGAAGATCTCGATATGCTGGTTGAGGAGGAGTTTCCGGTTTTTTTTCTTGCTGAAAAGCCTTTCTCGGGATACTTTCTGGCAATCCCAGAGGAGGCGGTACCACGTAACCATAAGGTGGGTGAGGATGGTGTTGTGGGCGGCGCGTGAAATGGCCAGGTGAAAATCCGCGTCCGCTTTATCCCCGAGGGCGCCTTCCTTAAAATCTTTTTTCATGCGGGTAATGATTTGCTCCAGTTCTTCGATGTCCTTCTCGTCTGCCATCTCGGTGGCCCGGGTGGCGGCCAGGGATTCAAGGGCCTTTCTAATTTCAAGCAGCTCGAAAACCTTTTGAATATTCCCCTCGAGAACCACACTGAGGGGATCCTGGAGAGCGCTTTTTGTTATGGGTTGGATTAGAATTTTTCGACGGTTCTGGATATCGATGAATCCCATGGTTTGAAGAGCCTTAAGAGCCTCTCTCAAGGGGAGGCGGCTAATACCCAGCTCCTTGGCCATCTCCCTTTCCGGCGGGAGCTTGTCACCAGGTTTGAGGATACCTCTTTCGATCAAATCGATAAACTGATCGACGATTTCATCGGATATTTTTCTGGCTGGTATTTTTTTAAACATAAAATGATTTCCTTTCCTATTCTATACCATTTTCTATAACATAATTTTATTAAAATACGCAATGTTTTTGGTATTACCAATGAACCAAGAGCGGTTTTGGGTAGCATGAGACGATAATTTCGTAATATAAATTCAGGGAAAATCAAGGCAAAATAACCATCTTGACACATGCCCTTTTCTTTGATAATCGGTAATACCAATTAAGTTTTTATGGCCATATATGCGTATTTGGGGTGTGTATAAAGAGCCAGGAGGTTTCGTTGAAATTATATAAAAGTGTTTGAATTTATTGCCCAAAAGGGGGGGATGATGGCGGCGTATCAGTTCGAGTATGGAGACAAGGTATTTTCGCTCGAGATCGAGCAGGGGAACATTCTTGGAAGCATCGAGGCACGTGATATCCCTCCGCTTGATGACCTGGAAGGAACGCTCCGTCATCTATTGAATCATCCCCTTTCGTCACCCCCTCTGAAAGAGGTCGTAAAAAAGTCAGATCGCGTTGTAATCTTGGCTGGTGACATGACCCGCCTTTGGGTCGGCACAGCAAATTTCCTCCCCGTCTTGCTCGAGGAGCTGCTTGCCGTGGGTCTTGAACGTTCTCAGATAACGATTCTGCTGGGAACCGGAGACCATCGTCCTCATACGGACGGAGAGAAACGGCAGATCGTGGGAGAGGAGGTCTTTGAAAACTTCGAGGTTGTGGATCACCGCGCGAGAGAGAGGGGTGATCTCGTTCATCTCGGAGAAACGAGTCGAGGAACCCCCATCTGGGTGAATCGTCGGGTCATGGAGGCGGATAAGGTTATCCTGACGGGGGGCATCGTTTATCATTTTTTGGCGGGATTTGGCGGTGGTCCTAAGGCCCTGTCCGTGGGAACCGCGGGATATGACACTATTCAGAATAATCACAAAATTGCCTTGGGTTCTAAAGAGGAAGGCTTGAATCCCAAGGTTTCCTCTGGGGTGACATGGGGGAACCCTCTTTACGAAGACCTTGTGGAGATTATGAAGGCGGCCAAGGCCGATTTCCTCGTTGACACGGTGATCAACCGGGAAAAGGAGATTGCGGCCATCGTGGCGGGAGATCCAATCGAGGCTCACCACGCGGGAATTGAAAAGGTCCAGGAATTTTACGGTATCGAGACGAACTTGAAAGGCGATCTGGTCATTGCCAGCGCCATGGGGTATCCGGAGGACATCAATTTTTATCAGGTTTATAAGACCTTGGACAATGTTACCAGGGTTGTGAAGCCGGGCGGCGTGATTGTGCTTTTTGCGGAGTGTCGTGAGGGAATGGGGAACGATGATTTTGCCCGGATCTTTTCGGATTTCACTGACAACGATACTCGGTATGCTGATCTGAGTGCCAATTGCACCATCGGGGGCCTCATGGGGTTCGGGATTGCCCTTTGGGCGGCTCGGCATAAGATTGTGCTCTATTCCGACATGCCGCCGGAGCTCGCGAAGACTGCCGGGGTGATTCCCGCGTCGACGCCGGAAGAGGCCCTGGCAAAAGGGTTTGAACTGGCGGCAGAAAACCCTGATGTGGTGATCATGCCTCACGGATCTGTAACCTTTCCAATTTTGAGTTGATAGGGAGACGGAAATGGACTATCAGAAATTTACCGAAGAAGATTTCGAATTTCTTAGGGATCTTGTTGGCAAAGAGCGGGCTTCCAAGGGAGAGTCCAATCTCAATATTCATTCGCACGACGAATCGTTCCACGCGGGATATTTCCCTGACGTGGTGGTGTGGCCCCTGGCAACGGAGGAGGTTAGCAAGATCCTCGCGTACGCGAACGAGCGGAGGATTCCCGTAACCCCTTGGGGGGTTGGGACAAGCCTGGAGGGAAATCCGCTTCCCATGTTCGGAGGAATTGTCCTCGATTTCGAGCGGATGGATAAGATTATCGCCATTCGGGCGGAGGATTTCCAGGTGGATGTCCAGGCGGGAGTCAAGTATCAGGATTTGAACAAGGCCCTGAGGTGGAACGGGCTTTTCTTCGCGCCAGATCCCGGAGCCAACGCAACCATCGGCGGGATGATAGGGAATAACGCCAGTGGTGTCCGAACCGTGAAATACGGGGGAACCCGGGACAACGTGGCAAAACTGACGGTGGTGCTGGCCGACGGGCGGGTGATACATCCAGGGAATTTCGCGCAGAAGAGTTCTTCGGGATACGACTTGGTGCATCTGATCATCGGTTCGGAGGGGACATTGGGGATCGTGACGGAGGCAACGTTGCGCCTTGTTGGGATCCCGGAAAAATTCAGCGCGGCCGTGGCGACCTTTCCTACTGTGAAAGCGGCCACCCAGGCCGTTTACGATATTATGGTGGCGGGGTTGGGACCCGCTGCTCTGGAACTTTTGGACGTCTCCACGGTCAAGGTGATCAATGAGGAGGCTCAGTCGGATTTGAAAGAGGCTCCTACCCTTTTCATGGAGTTCACGGGGACCAGCGATATGGCGCTCGCGGAGGATGTTAATTTTGCGGAGACCATCTGCGCGGACGACGAGTGTACCAGCTTCGAATCGGGAGTGGGGCCTGATGAACGGAATCAACTTTGGGAAAAACGGCACATGGCCTATGAGTATATCAAACGAAACAATCCGGGTATGGATTTCATGATCCTGGATACGGCGGTTCCGCTCTCCAAATATCCGGAAATGGTCGATTTTGCCGTCAAAACAGTTGAGAAGTTTTCCATCAAGGGGTATGCGTTTGGCCACGCCGGGGACGGGAATCTCCATCTCGTCATCGCGGGGGATTTCTCGGACGCAGATTTCTGTAAGAAGCGGGATGAGGCGAACTACGAGATTGTGTCCCATGCCATCTCTCTCGGGGGAACTGCCACGGGTGAGCACGGGGTTGGTATCGGCAAAAAGAAATTCATGCCTTTGGAGCATGGAGAAAGCCTGGAGGTCATGAAGGAGATCAAGAAGATGATGGACCCCAACGGAATCCTGAATCCCGGGAAGATGGTCGATATGAAATGAGCCGATTAATGAAAGGGGTGTGAGATGGGTATTATCGATGAACCTGTTATTGAAAAGAAAGATATCCTTGCCCTTGAGGATGAGCGTTTCGTACCTGAAAATGTCTGTATCGTGACGGGGGCGGCCAGCGGGATCGGGCGTGCCACGGCCATCGTGGCGGCCGTGAACGGTTTGACCGTCGTGGGGCTGGATATTGATGAGGAGAGGGGACAAGAGACATGCCGAATGGCCGAAGCCCTGGGAGGAAAGGTTGTTTTTGTCAAGACTGATTTGACGAGTGACGCAGACATGGATCGTGCGGTCGAAGCGGCGGCAGAATTGGGAACGGTCAAATTTCTTGCCAATATTGCTGGAATCCAGCATATCGACTCGGTAGAAAACTTCCCCATGGAGAAATACGATCTGATGCAGGCGATCATGCTCCGTGCCCCCTTTTATCTCTCTAAGCTTTCAATTCCCCACATGAAGAAGAGTAACGACGGAACGGGGGTGATCGGGAATATGGCTTCAGTTCACGCTCACATCTGCACCAAAAATAAGCCAGTCTATAATATTACAAAGTTTGGTTTGCGAGCCTTAGCCCAATCCATTTCGGCGGAGGGAGAGGGAAAGATCCGCGCCTTCACGGTGAGCGCTGGTTATGTTAAAACACCCTTGGCGTTGAACCAGATTCCAGCTCAGGCCGAACAGCGTGGGATCACGCCTGAAGAGGTGGTACGTGAGGTTATGATGGGACGTTCCCAGGTGAAGGAGATGATGACTCCGGCCGAGGTGGGAAATCTTTTCCTGTTTGGGTTTTCTCGATTTGCCAATTACCTGGTCGGAGGCGATCTGCTCTTTGACGGAGGAATGGTCCTGACGTATTAGAAAGGAGCTTAAGTTTACGTGTCTGAAGGCCTTCAGATTGTTTTAGGGATTATTTTTTTAATCATTGTCTATATTCTTACGCGGTATGGCATCGCGTGGAAGATGCAACGGGTGGCCAAAGAGATTATTGAGGATTTGAAACGCAAGAGGGCCACGGATGAGAAATCGGCAGTTTCTCTGCCTTACGAAAAGACAAATTTTCTTCATATCGGTATGCGGGACTACAGGCCGAAGGTTCTGGCCTCGCTTGTACAAGAGGGGTATGTGGGAAGGACGGAAGAAGGAAAATACTTCCTGCAGCTCCCGGATTTTCCAAAAGAAGGGGGGTGAGAAAAAAAGTTTTTGTTGGGAGAAAGGAGTAAAAATCGTAACACTCATACGGAGGAAAAAATGAAAAAAGTTTTTGGGATTTTATTGGCGATTGTCTTGGCGGTAACCTTTACGGTGGCCATCAGTAATAATTCCTACGCGGCAAAAAAGAAAAAGTTCGTGAAATTCGGCGAGGATCCCAGGGCCAAGGCCTGGAAGCACAAAAAATGGACGACCTCAAAGAAAAAATTCCATTGGCGGATGAGCGATCCTTGGGGAGGAATTCTCTTCCACGATATCGCCATTCATTTCGCCGACAGTGTCCGGGCGTGTAGCGGTGGCAGGCTTGATATCAAAGTCTTCCCGACCGGTGCGATCGTTCCGGCCATGCAGATTTTCGACGCCACAGCCAAGGGGACCCTGGATTGTTTCCATTCCTGGCCGGGGTATTGGAAGGGAAAGAATGAGGCTTTCGTGGCCTTCGCGTCGGTGCCGTTTGGTCTCGATACGGAAGGGTATCATATCTGGTTGTACGAGCGAGGCGGCGCAAAGATGCTGAATGAGCTCTACAATCGTTATGGGATGGTCGCGTTCCCCTGCGGAAATGCGGGACAGGAACTGGGGCTTTTTTCCAACAAAAAAGCCACGAAGATGGAAGATTTCAAAGGGATGAAGGTCCGAACCCCTGGTTGGTACATGGATATTTTGACCCGTCTCGGTGTTTCCGTAACTCCGCTTCCAGGCAGCGAGATTTATCTGGCCCTGGAGCGTGGTGTCATCGATGCCTGTGAATTCAGCGGCCCCGCCGTGGATTATCCCATGGGATTCCATGAGATCACCAAATACGTCATTGAGCCGGGTGTGCACCAGCCTTCTTGTCAATTTGACGTGGTCATTAACAAAAAGAAGTGGGATGCTCTGCCTGAAGACCTGAAGGTCATCGTTGAAATCTGCGCCAAAGAAACGCAGATGTGGTCCTGGACCTGGCTGGAAAATCTGAATATTCCCGCTTTGAAACTGATGGGTAAACACGTCAAGTATATCAAGATGACGGATGAGGCGTTGAACGAATTCGCCAAGGAGACTCACAAGTATATAGAGGAACTTAAACAGAAGTACCCGGATGTCAAAAAGGTTATGGAATCTCAGGAAAAATTCCGGAAAGATTTCGCGCAATGGCGTGATCTTCGCGGCCGACTTGCCCCGTGGCCCTATGAAGAATACGTGAAAGGAAGACATCTGCAGTAGAAGTCTCAACTTTCAGCCCGCCATCCGGAAACTCCGGATGGCGGGCTGAGTGACCAAGGGGAGTTTGATGAAGAAATTTGTTCGTATGATCGATAGGCTCAACGATGTAACGGGGAGGTTTTTCGCCCTTCTGATCCTACCCCTCATCTTTGTTGTCATGTACGAGGTCATCGCCAGAAAGATTTTCCATGCGCCGACGAGCTGGGGTTTTGAGCTGACCATCTATATTTATGGTACCCATTTCATGCTGGGCATGGCCTATACGCTTCTGCTTGACAGACACGTGAGAATCGATGTCATCGTCATGCAGTTGTCGGAAAGGATCCAGCTATGGTTACGGGTCATTACCTTCGTTATTATCTTTGTCCCCTTCGTCGGGGCCCTGACGTATGCATCGATTATCTTTGCCGCTGAGTCGTGGGCGATTCTTGAACGTAGCTCTACGGCCTGGAAGCCCCCGATCTATCCCTTCAAAACGGTCATGCCGGTCGCGATGATCCTTCTGCTCTTTCAGGGAATCGCCAACTTTATCCGTGACATCTACAAGTTGAAGGGAGAGGATATATGAGTCCTGACACATTAGCCCTCGTTATGTTCGGTACCCTTTTTATCACCCTTTTTATGGGACATCCCCTCGCCTTTTCTCTCGGTGCTCTTGCCGTGGTTTTCGGCCTTATTGGTTGGGGTGGGTCCCCCGATGTGGTCTTTGGCCTTTTTGCGAACAAAACCTTTGGAGTCATGGGGAATTACGTGTTGGTAGCGGTGCCGCTTTTCATCTTCATGGCACAGATGCTGGACGCCTCCGGTATTGCGGAGAAGTTGTTCCATACCATGCACGTTATTCTGGGCCCCATCCGGGGTGGTTTGGCGCTGGCTGTGATCATTGTCTGCACGGTTTTTGCCGCTTCTTCAGGTGTGGTTGGAGCGACGGAGGTGGCTATCGGACTTCTTGCCGTGCCCGCTTTGATGAAACGGGGATACAATCTTCCCCTGATTGCTGGCTCCATATGCGCGGGCGGGACGTTGGGGATTATTATCCCCCCGAGTATCATGCTGGTGGTTTACGGAAGCTTGGTCGGGATGTCTGTTGGACAACTCTTCGCCGCGGCCATGTTTCCCGGCCTGCTGCTTTC
>JAOZMY010000095.1 GCA_029934085.1 bacterium
TCGTTGTTTTTCTCAGTTTTGGCGCCGTTGCGGCGGAAAGAAACTATTTCAAAGTCGGGGTTGTGACCTCACTGTCCGGAGACTTGGCCACCGGTGGGAACGTAACGAAGCGCGGATATGAGCTTTGGGCCAAGAAGATCAATGAAATGGGTGGTGTCGAGGTAAAGGGAAAGAAATATAAAGTAAAACTGGTCTATGCCGACGCCCAATCCGAACCGTCCCAGGGTGCGTCCGCAGCGGAACGGCTCGTAACCCAGGAAAAGGTCGATTTCGTCTTGGGGCCCTATTCGTCCGGTGTAACCATCGCCACGGCCCCGGTTCTGGAAAAATATACCGTTCCCATGATCACCGGTTCGGCTGAATCTCCCCTGATTTGGAGACAGAAGTTCAAGTACACCTTCGGAACCATTCCACCGGTCAACTTCACCGGTGCGGCAGCCTTGTCGGCCATTGCTAAACTGACACCGGCGCCCAAGACCGCCATCATCATCGGGTCCAACGATACCTTCTCCAAGTCGACGGCGGAGGCCTTCAAGAGTGCCGCGAAGAAGCTGGGCATCAAGATTCTGAAATACAATATCGTTCCTTCAGGACAGGACCTGATCCCGTTCTTGTCGGCGGCCCGGGCCATGAAGCCGGATATCATCGCATTTGGCGGTCACGACGAGGAGCTGATTAATCTGGTTAAGGCCTTGATGCAGATCAACTACACGCCGAAGGCCCTGATCATGCACTACGGCGTGACGGAACCGGCCTTCGTGGAGGCCTTGGGCAAGAATGCGGAGGAGGTTTTCGGGGCGTCCGTCTGGACAGAGACACTGCCATTGAAAGGGATGCTCTGGAAGACGGCGAAGGCCTATGCGGATGAGGCTATGAAAACCTACAAGGTCCCGGCGGACTATACCCAGGCGGCCTCGACGGCGGCGGGAATCGCCTTTCAGATGGCAGTTCAAAAGGCGGGTGTGACACCTCCGTTGGATAAGGCTGAACGTGAGGCTCTCATCAAAGCCCTGGAGGAGCTGGATATCAAAACTTTTTACGGTCGTGTAAAGTTCGCAAAGTCGGGTGAATTCTATCATTCCAACAGTGGCTTACATCCCATTACCGTTCAGATTCAGGGCGGCAAGGTCGTAGTCGTGGCGCCCAAGGATGAGGCTCAGGCAAAGGCCAAGTATCCCATGACACCTTGGAAAAAGCGTTAAATAACCATGAGACGGGCGGGACGGAGATCTACATGATCCCGTCTCGCCCCTGACGAGGGAGAGAATGATTAGTTTACTGCCGCAAGCGTTGATTGACGGAATCTTGATCGGGGGGATCTATATCACCTTCGCCATCGGGTTTTCCCTGGCCTTCGGTGTCATGCATATCATCGATTTCGCCGTTGGAGAATGGGTTATGTTGGGGGCCTTCATGGGCTACTATCTGAACCGTTGGCTGGGGTTGGACACGGTGGTCTTTCTACCCGTTGTCTTCGTTGTTTTCGGATTCATCGGATATATCCTGCAACCCGTCATCTACAAGGTCCTGAGTGGAAAACGGGGCAATCCTCACCTGATGGGGCTCGTTTTTACATTCGGCCTCGGACTGATGTTCCGGGGACTGGGACTGACCTTCTTCGGGTTTTACAGTCATTCCCTCAAGACGTTCTTATCCTCCGGATCGTTTTCCTTGGATTTGGGGAGTGTCTTCATCACCATCCCCACTGTTCGGTTGGCAGGGTTGTTCTATGCCCTGATCATTACCTTTGGGCTGACTTACATCCTAAAGAAGACCGATTTCGGGATCGCCGCCCGGGCGGTGGCCCAGAATAGGGACGCTGCAGGTCTGATGGGAGTGAACATCGAGCGGATCAGCTCTTTCATCTATGCCATCTATGTGGGCATCAGCGCCATGACAGGAATCCTGATAGGATCTGTTTTCTCCATCAACGCGCAGATGGGCGGGAAATACACTATCATGGCCTTTTTCGTAGTCGTTCTGGCGGGGATGGGTTACCTGGCCGGAGTGCCGTGGGCGGCCTTTCTGTTAGGGATCGTCCAGGCTATCTTTCTCATCTATTTCAACCCAGGATGGACACTGCTGGCCGTCTTCATCATCTTGTATGTCATTCTGCTTGTCTCGCCCAAGGGCCTGTTCGGAAGGGGGATATAAATGAAGTCGCGGGGTCGGTTTCTCTGGATTTTTGTGGTGGTGTTCGGTCTTTTTTGTATCGTTCCACTCCTGACGAAAAACACCTTTTTCCTCCGGATCGCCACAGAAGCCCTTATGTGGATCGGCCTGGCGATTACTTGGGACGTCCTGGCCGGATACACGGGTTACCTCAACTTCGGGCATGGTGCTTTTTTTGGGATCGGCGCCTACACCACGGCGATCCTTATGACCAAAGCGCATTGGTTTTTCTTTCCGTCTGCCTTCGTGGGAGGGATGATCGCGGGCCTTGTAGCCCTTCTGGCAGGTTTCCCCACACTGCGACTGTACGGCGCCTATTTCGCCATCGCCACATGGGCCTTGGGACGGGCCTTTCAGCAGTTGGCCCTCGTCTTGGACATTACTGGTGGGCCGGATGGGATGCGTCTGCCCACTTTTCTAAATCCCGTCTTCTTTTTCTACACCATGCTGATTTTCGTAGGGGGGCTTTTTCTGATCCTCTGGTTCCTGTTGGAGCGGGCGCCGTTCGGGCTGAAGCTCAAGGCGATCCGTGAGGATGAAGAGGGTGCCATGGCTATCGGTCTGAATCCCGCGCGCGTGAAGGTGATGGCCTTCATCGTCTCGGCTATTCCGGCGGGAATCATAGGTGGCATCTACGCCTACTGGATCACCTATATCAATCCGGCCTCGACCCTTGGGGATCTGGTGACTGACCAAGCGGTGGTCATGGCCGTTTTCGGCGGGCTGGGAACCCTGATTGGACCCACCATCGGCGCGGCGCTGATCTACGCCTTTAAGACCTACTTCTGGGCTTATCTCTCTCAGTATCAGGTTCTCTATCTGGTAATCCTTGGGGCGGCCATTGCGGCCAGCGTGGTGTTCCTGCCGGATGGCTTGTGGGGCGCGTTCGTCTCGCGGCAGGAGGGAAGAAAGGCCTTGAAAAAGGGGCTGGCACTCAAAAAGGAAAAGCGGGCATAGGGGAAAGGCGGAAAGATGAGTGAAGCTATTCTGAAAATAGAGAATGTTTCGAAGGTCTTCGGTGGTTTGCGGGCGGTGGACCAGGTTTCGTTCGAGATCGAAAAGGGAGAAATCGTGGGTCTGATTGGGCCCAATGGTGCGGGGAAGACCACCCTTTTCAACGTTATCAGCGGCTATTACGCGCCGACGGAGGGAAGTATTACCTTCCAGGGACGTGCCATCTCCGGATTTCCGCCCTACCGTTTGGCACGGGAGGGAATCGGGCGAACCTTTCAGATCGTTAAACCCTTCGCGGGCCTGACCGTGTTGGAAAATGTGGTGATCGCCTCTTTCCTCAAATATCCCCGTATGGCAGATGCCGAGAAAAATGCGGAAAGAATCTTGGATTTTACAGGGCTTATAGATAAAAAGGATGAATCTGCTCAGGGGTTGACGCTGGCGGGACGGAAGCGACTGGAGATCTCCAAGGCCCTGGCACTGGAGCCGAGCCTCCTCCTACTGGACGAGGTCGTGGCGGGCTTGAATCCCACAGAGGCGGATAAAACCATCGAACTGATTTTGAAGGTGAGGGATCAGGGTGTGACGATCCTCATTGTGGAGCATATCATGCGAGTCATTATGAACATCAGCGATCGGGTCGTGGTGTTGAACTACGGTCAGAAGATCGCGGAGGGAAAACCGGGGGAGGTCGCGAAGAATCCCACCGTCATCGAAGCCTATTTGGGAGAGGCACAGGCATGAGTTTACTGGAAGTCAAAGGGATCAATACCTTTTACGGAGAGAGCCAGGCGCTCTGGGATGTCACTTTCCATGTGGAGAAGGGGACACTGGTGACGCTCTTGGGCGCGAATGGCGCGGGCAAAACAACCACCTTGAAGACCATCTGCGGCCTTCTCAAACCGGAGAGCGGGGAGATTATTTTTTCCGGAGAGCCGATCCATACCCTGCCGGTGCACGAAATCGCCGACCGGGGAATCACGCTCATCCCTGAGGGCCGTCAGCTCTTTCCCCAGATGAACGTGGAGGAAAACCTCCTCGCGGGTTCCTACCTGAAACGGGCGAAGAAAAAGCGGAAAGAGAACCTGGAACGGGTCTACGAGCTTTTTCCCGTCCTGAAAGAGAGGCGGAAGCAGATTGCTGAGACCCTCTCGGGCGGGGAACAGCAGATGCTTGCCATTGGGCGGGCCCTCATGCAGGATCCGCAGCTCATCATGTTTGACGAACCGAGCTTGGGACTGGCTCCCATTCTTGTTCAGAATGTCTTTTCCATCATCAAAGACTTGCATAAACGGGGTGCTACGATTTTGCTCGTGGAACAGAATGTTAATCAGGCGATCAAGGTGGCCGACTACTGTTATGTTATCGAGAACGGCCGCATTGTTATGGAGGGTACCGGAGCGGAGCTGGAGAAGGACGAAAAGGTCCGGGAGGCCTACCTTGGTATGTAGATAGAGAGAGTGATAAATGGATTGATGTCGGTTAAAGGAGGAAGACATGGGTAAGAACGAAGAATTATTAAAATTACGTGAAAAACACGTGCCTCAAGGTGTTTTCAACGTGTTGCCGATGTTTGTTTCGGAGGCGAAAGGGGCGGTTCTCAAAGACGTGGAGGGGAAGGAATACATCGACTTTGCGGGTGGTATTGGTGTAGAGAACGTGGGGCATTGTACGACAAAGGTGGTGGACGCCATCAAGAGCCAGGCGGAGAAATATATTCATACCTGTTTCCATGTGGTGATGTATGAGCCCTACATCGAGCTGGCAAAGAAACTCAACGAGGTCACGCCGGGGGATTTCCCGAAGATGACCATGTTCGCCAACAGCGGGGCGGAGGCGGTGGAGAACGCCGTCAAGATCGCCCGTTATTACACCAAGCGCCCTGCCGTCATCGCCTTCGAGAACGCCTTTCACGGACGAACCTTGTTGGGGATGACCCTCACAAGCAAGGTCAAACCCTATAAGTGGGGATTCGGCCCCTTTGCGCCGGAGGTCTACCGGATGCCGTTTGCCTACTGTTACCGTTGCCCCTATGGGAAGACGTATCCCTCTTGCAACCTGCGGTGCGCTGAGGCCTTGAACGACTTCTTCATTAATCAGGTAGCAGCAGACCAGGTGGCGGCCGTTATCGCGGAACCGGTGCAAGGGGAGGGCGGATTCATCGTCCCGCCCAAGGGTTACTTCAAGCGCGTGCAGGAGATCTGCAAAGAGAACGGAATCATCTTCATCATGGACGAGATCCAGTCCGGGATGGGCCGCACGGGATATCTCTTCGCTTCCGAGTATTTCGAGGTGGAACCCGATATGATCCTGTCGGCGAAATCCCTCGCCGCGGGCATGCCTATCAGCGCTGTAACGGGCAGGGCGGAGGTCATGAACGCCCCCCACGTGGGTGGTCTGGGCGGAACCTACGGCGGTAATCCCCTTTCCTGCGTGGCCGCGCTGGCGGTTTTCGAGACCATCGAGGAAGAAAACCTGGTCGAGAAATCGAAGAAACTGGGAGAAGAGGTGCGTCTCGCCTTCGAAAAGCTCCAGGAGAAGCATCCCATCATCGGCGAAGTGCGGGGGCTGGGACCCATGCTCGCCCTGGAGCTGGTTAAGGATCGTGAAACGAAGGAACCGGCCGCCGACGAGGCCAAGAAGGTTGTTCAGTTGGCCTTCGAGAAGGGACTGATTCTCCTCTCCTGTGGCAATTTCAGTAACGTCATCCGAACCCTCATGCCCATTTCTATTGAAAGGGGGCAGTTGGAGAAGGGATTGGCGATCCTGGATGCCTGTTTCAGCGAACTTTCTTCATGAACCGTGGGGCGCGTTCCGCGCGCCCCCTCCCTCCTTCTTGACACATTTACCTTCGACCCTGTAAAAATAGTTGAAAGTGAAAGAGCGGGAGCGAGGGATGTCTGTTGTAACTACATGTAAATATTGTCGCATCAGACTTCAGTCTTCAATATGATAACCTTCAACCTAACGATGAGAGGCATCCATGAATCTACTTGAATCCCTTGAGAAAGTCGAACGGCTCTATCCGAAAAAGATCGGGGTGATCTGCGGGGATGATCGTTTCACCTATGGTCAGTTCGTTGAAAGGATCCGCAGGCTGGCGGAGGCCCTTCAGAAGCGCGGCATCGGGAGGGGAGACCGGATGGCGGTCATCCACCAGAACTGCCACTATTTTCTGGAGGCTTACTATGCCCTGGCGCTCTTAGGAGCCATCTCCTGTCCTTTGAACTACCGGCTCTCGGCCCGGGAGATCGCCTTTATCTTGAAGGATACGGAAGCCAAAGCCCTGATTGCTCAACCCCGTTTCTCAGAGCTGGTGTCGGATAGTCTGGAGATGCTCGGGAAGGGGATGGAGGTCTACTGGACTGAAAAGGAAGGACTCCCCGAAGGAGGCATCTCCGTCGAGGCTATGATGGCGGACGTTAAGGGGGATGTGGTCGTTGCCGACATCGACGAAGACGACGTGGCCCAGCTCTATTACACCAGCGGTACCACTGGGCGTCAGAAAGGAGTCATGCTGACCCACAAGAACGTGGCGGTGCATGCCCTGGGGACCATCGCGGAGCTGAAGCTGACCGACGAGGACCGCTGGATCCACGTGGCCCCCATGTTTCACCTGGCGGACGCTTGGGCCACCTGGGCTATCACCTGGGTCGGTGGGACACACATCATGGTACCTGAATTCGATCCCAAAAAGGTCATGGAACTCATGGAGAAGGAACGGGTCACCCTCACCAACATGATCCCTACGATGCTCAACCTCATGGTCAACGATCCCTCCATCAAAAATCACGATTTTTCCTCCCTCCGCGTCATGCTCAGTGGCGGGGCCCCCATCGCCCCGGAGGTGGTGCGCAAGATCATGGAGGCCTTCGGGTGCGACTACATCCAGACCTATGGCATGACGGAGACGGCGCCGTATCTCACTTTTTCCATCCTCAAGGACTACCTGAAGGAGCGTTCCGAGGAGGAGCAGTTTCGCTTCAAGGCGGCCACGGGCCGGCCCGTCATCTTCGTTCGGCTCAAGGTGGTGCGGGAGGACGGAACAGAGATCGCCTGGGACAACCAGGAGGTGGGAGAAATCGTCGTCAAGGGAGACAGCGTGACCCCGGGTTACTGGCACCTGCCCGAGGAGACGGCCAAGGCATTAAAGGATGGCTGGCTCCACACGGGAGACCTGGCGGTAGTGGACCCGGAGGGCTACGTGAACATCGTGGACCGGAAAAAGGACATGATTGTCACGGGGGGCGAAAACGTCTATTCCACCGAGGTGGAAAACGTCCTTTATGAGCATCCCGCTGTCCTGGAGGCGGCAGTGATTGGCATCCCTGACGAGAAGTGGGGCGAGGCGGTGCACGCCTGCGTCGTGCTGAAGGAGGGGATGGCCGCTACGGAGCGGGAAATCATCGAGTTTTGCAAACAGAACCTCGCCCGCTACAAGGCCCCGAAGTCGGTGGAGTTTCTCTCCGCCCTGCCGAGAACCGGGTCGGGAAAGATCTATAAGAAAGGCTTGCGGGACAAGTATGTGAAATAGGGAGGTGACATGAAAGGATTTTTCAATAAACTTTTGAGAATTGATTTGGGGAAGAAAACCTTTCGGGAAGAGGTGATTCCTGACGGGGTCCTGGAGAAGACCCTAGGCGGCAAGGGCCTGGGGACACACTTGTTGCTTACGAATAATCCCGTGGGTATTGATCCACTTGCACCTGACAGCCGATTCATTATTGCCCTTGGCCCGGTGACGGA
>JAOZMY010000096.1 GCA_029934085.1 bacterium
GGGATCACGTTGATTTTGATCCCCGCCCTCTATATGATGATCTCCCGGGAGGGTGTCTCTTCCGGAAAGGTGTAAAGCATGGACGAAATCGAAGCCGGCAAACTGGACGAACTCTACGGGGAACTGGGATACATCTTCAAGGATCGTTCCCTCCTCGTGAGGGCCCTGACCCACAGCTCGTTCAGCTACGAAACCACGAAGAGCGTCCAGGGGAGTAACGAGGTTCTGGAGTTCCTGGGGGACGCCGTGGTCAACCTTGTCACGGCAGCGCTTCTGATCGAAAAATTTCCCGATCGGCAGGAGGGAGACCTTTCCAAGATGCGGGCGGAGCTGGTCAACGAACGTTCCCTCGCGGAGGTGGCGAGAAGGATCGGACTGGAGAAGAGACTTCTCATTGGAAAGAGTGCACGGGTGACGGAGGAGGAAATTCCCCGCTCAATCCTCGCTGATGGGGTGGAGGCCCTGATCGGCGCCATTTTTTTAGAAGCGGGTTACGAGGCCGCTTCCGAGATCGTGGCGCGGTTCATCACCCCACTTTTGGAAGAGGCCTCTCTTGAAAAGGGGACTGACTATAAGACACGACTTCAGGAGTATACCCAGAAGGTTTACAAGGTGTTGCCGGAATACCGGCTGGAGAGCGCGGAGGGCGCCGAACATAGGAAGGTGTTTGAAAGCTCTGTTTGGGTTCTTGGTGAGAAGAGAGGGGTTGGCCGGGGACGGTCCATCAAGGCTTCGGAGCAGGCAGCGGCGAGGCGGGCCCTTGAGACCCTCAGTGAGCACGACACCTCCATGTAATAAGTTGAAGGAAGTTATAAATATAGATGTCTAATTATTGGATTTTTCCTGTTTTTTTACCTAACACCGGATGTCCTCATCGGTGCACGTTCTGTGATCAGCATGCGGTAACAGGTGAGGACACGTTTCTGCCGGAGATCCGAGATCTCGACGTCCTTTTCGAAAAGGTTAGGTTTGGGGGGAAGAGGCGAGATGATTCATCCCTCACGCGACAGATCGCCTTTTACGGGGGGAATTTTTCCGGGCTGCCTCGGGAGGTGCAGCAGCGCTATCTCGACTGGGCGGAAGAAAAGGTCACCAGTGGGATGGTTCATTCCCTCCGTTTTTCTACCCGTCCCGATGCCCTGAATGAGGAAGAACTTGCTTTTCTTGACTCGTATCCCGTAAAAACCATCGAAATCGGTGTTCAATCCTTGAACGATAGGGTTTTGAACGGGGTTCAAAGAGGCCACACCGCCCAGGATTGCGAGGGGGCGGTGTCGAGGGTGGTGGCCCATGGGTGGGAAGCAGGTGTGCAGCTGATGCCTGGGTTGCCGGGTGAGACAAGGGAGAGCTTTCTAAACGGGGTTGAGAGGATAAGCTGCTGGGATATCCGGTTTGTTCGTCTCTATCCAGCCGTCGTCCTGGGGGGGACCCGATTGGCTGAAGATTACGAAAGGGGAGTCTATACCCCTCTTACGCTCGAGGAGGCCGTTACGTGGTGTGCCGCTGCCTGTGAGATCCTGGAACCTAAAGGGATCGAGGTTATTCGGTTGGGACTCCCGGCCTCGAGGCGGCTGAGGGAGGCGGTGGTGGCAGGGCCCTATCATCCCGCCTTTGGGTTTCTCGTGCAATCATACCGTTTTCACCGTCATATCGACGAAAAAGTAGGTGCTTGCGCTCCAGTAAAAGGTGAAGCCGTCGAGATTTATATTGCCCCTCGCAGTCTTCCCCTATTGATGGGGGACCGGCGTCAGGCGTGGGAGCGTTTGCATGCCCGATGGCCTGGAAAGGTGATTACCTACCATCTTGACCCCACATTCACCGGGGGACAGATCAAGGTGGTGACGAGCCCGCTTTCATAAGGACGGGGCTCGATACTCCTTTTTGATAAAGCCTTTTGCTATACAGAGATAGGGGATTCTGTTATAAAACGGGTGAAGTCTGTGGAAAGGTGTTTGTAAAGGTCAGGGGAGTGAAACAATCGATGCGCTCAGCATTTCGACGGATCATGATTGCGAGGGGATGGGCTGAATCAGGAAAGCGGATGCTCGTCGGGGTATCTGGAGGCGTGGATTCCATGGTGCTCCTGTATCTCCTGCGTGACTTGTCGAGGGAACTTGGGATGGAGTTGGTTGTGGCACACCTGAACCACGAATTGAGGGGGGATGAATCGGAACGGGATGCACGGTTTGTGGAGAATATGGCTGGAAAATGGGGTATCCCGATTGAAATGGGAAGGGAAGATGTGAAAGTGGTGGCAGAGAAGGATAAGACTCCCATTCAAGTGGCGGCGCGGAAGGTCCGGTATCATTTTTTTGAGGAAGCCATGGAGAAACACGGAGCCGATTGGCTGGCCTTGGGACACAACGCGGACGATGTGGCGGAAACCGTGATGATGCGATGGCTTCGGGGGGCATCCGTCGAGGGTTTGAGGGGAATTCCCATGCAAAACGGGCGGACGATTCGTCCCCTGCTGTCGTTTTCCCGCGAGGAGATTCAGGAATATGCGGAGGAGCAGGGAATTCCTTTCGTGGAGGACAGCTCAAACCTGAAAATGACCTATCTTCGTAATCGCGTACGCCATGATCTGATTCCCCGCATTGCGAAGGAGTATCAACCCGCCATTTCCAGACACCTGAATCGGTATGCCAGGTATTTTTCGGAGATTCACGACTATCTTTCATCGGCCTGTGATAGGGATTTGAGGGACATGATTGACGAGCACGGAAGGGTTCTTCTGGAGCCGTTCAGGAAGCTTCATGTGGTCCTTCAGCGGGTTTTCGTGGAGCGCTATCTTCTCGAAAGGGGATGGATCGAAGAACCCCTGAGTTTCGAACAGTTAGAGGAGATTCTGGAGCTGGTAAAACAATCTTCGGGGACGCAAAGATACGCCATTGGAAAGGGGCGATGGGTCGTCCGGGAGTATAACCGATTATCTGTGACGGATGGGTTGTTTCCCAAGCCGATCAAGCCTGTAACGTGTCCCGTCCCAGGGACGGTTGAATTGAGTGAGATCGATAACCGACTGACGGTCGAGGAGGCGGGAAGCCTGCCGGAGGCCCCGGTAAACCGCCAAGAGGCCTATGTTGATGGTGACAATATCGGGACTGCCCTAAGGGTTCGTTCCTTCCAGCCGGGGGACCGGATCGTGACCAACGGCACGACTAAGGTGAAGAAACTCTTTATCGATCGGAAGGTTCCTCTCCGTTTGCGTCCGAGGATCCCCATCGTGACGGCAGGAGATGAGATCGTCTGGGTTGGGGGCCTGTGCGTCAGCCGTCACTTCTACGTCAATGAAGGAACGCACCGGATCCTGCATCTTCGGTTTTCCCAGCCGATACGGACGGAATGATCATGGATGTTATTACAACCCATCTCGGGGCCGATTTCGATGCCTTTGCGAGCATGCTGGCAGCGAAAAAGCTTTATCCCGAGGCCCTGATCGCCTTTCCGGGAAGCCCGGAGAAAGGACTGAGGGATTTCTTTGTGGTCTCCGCCCTCTATGCCCTGGATATCACGCCGGCGACGGAGATCGATCTGTCGAAGGTGACTCGCCTCATCATCGTGGATACACGCCAGAGAGACCGCGTCGGTATTTTCCAGGAGATCCTCGATAATCCGAATGTCCAGGTTATCATCTACGATCATCACCCCCCATCTCCCAAGGATATTCAGACCAACCATGCCACCATTACAAAGACAGGCGCATGCACGACACTGATGACGGAGCTCTTGAAAGAGAAGGGAATTCCGCTGACACCGGATGAGGCGACCATCATGATGCTGGGGATTTATGAGGACACGGGATCTTTGAGTTTTGTTTCCACCACGCCCAGGGATTTCTTGGCGGCTGCATACCTATTGGAACAGGGGGCAAGCCTCAGCGTTGTTTCAGATCTGCTCATCAAGGAGATGAGCACGGAACAGATCCTTCTCCTCCATGACCTGATACGATCCACGACGCATCATCGAATTCACGGAACGGATGTCTATATCGCAACGGCCTCTTCGGATCGGTATGTTGGAGATATGGCCGTTGTGGTTCACAAATTGAGGGACCTGGAGAACTACAATGTCCTATTTGTTCTCATCTCCATGGAGGATCGTGTCTATCTCGTGGCGCGAAGTCGGCTGGAGCATGTCCACGTCGGTGATATCGCGCGGCATTTCGGCGGGGGAGGGCATCCTTCCGCCGCCTCGGCGACTCTGAAGGGGATGACCCTGGCGGAGGCCAAGGAGGCCCTTCTGAAGGTTCTATATGATATGATTCCGCCGGAGTTGGTGGCCGAGACCGTTATGTCGTCACCCCCAATCCTCATCCATGAAAAGGCCCTTATCAAAGATGCACAGACACTTATGACACGCTATAACATCAATGGCCTCGTCGTGGTGGATGAGAAAGAGGAGATCGTGGGCATCCTGACCCGTCAAACGGTCGAAAAGGCCATTTATCATGGCCTTGAGAGGAACGAGGTGTCCCAGTTGATGACGACGGAGTTTTATTCTGTCGGTCCCAAGGACCCATTCGAGAAGGTTCAGAGACTGATTATCGGCGAAAATCAGCGCCTCCTTCCCGTCATTGAAGGGGGGAAACCAAAAGGGATTATCACACGGACCGATGTCATGCGCATTTTCCGTGAAAGGGTGGGGGAAAAGGTCAAAGAGGGGGCCTTGCCCACCTTGTCACAGCCGGCCCGCCAGAAACAGATACGAAAACTGATGGAGGAGCGGCTTCCCGCCCATATCTATGAGTTTCTGAAAAAGGCGGGGGAAATCGGGGATGAAATGGGAATTCAGGTCTATGGTGTCGGTGGGTTTGTTCGGGATCTTCTCCTTCGGCGGGAGACTTTCGATATCGACATCGTGGTGGAAGGGGACGCGGTGGCCTTTGCGGAGAGGCTCGCCGTTCTCACCAATGGGGTAAGTAAAAAACACCGAAAGTTCAAGACGGCGAACCTGAAACTTCCAGAGGGATTTCATGTGGATATCGCATCAGCGCGGCTCGAGTACTACGATCGACCGGCCGCCCTTCCTACCGTGACCCATAGCTCTCTTAAGTTGGATCTCTTCCGAAGGGATTTTACCATCAATACCTTGGCGGTTCACCTGAATCCCAACTCTTTTGGGCAACTCATCGATTTTTTCGGGGCCCAGGAGGATTTACGAGAGAGAAGGATTCGCGTTTTGAATAATCTGAGTTTTGTAGAGGATCCAACGCGTATTCTTCGGGCCATACGTTTTGAACAGCGCTTTGGTTTTCGTCTCGGGAAACACACCTTGAACTTGATGAAACACGCTATTCAGAGCGGCTTCCTCGACCTGTTGTCCGGAAAGCGTATCTTCAATGAACTGGTGCTGATCTTCGAGGAAGAGGACCCCGTGGCCGTCCTGAGGCGGATGGATGAACTGGGTGTGTTGCGGGCGATTCATCCCAAGCTGGTGATCAATGATCGGATTATCAATATTCTCAGGCTGGTGGGAGAAACCCTCGCGTGGTATCACCTGCTTTTTCAGCGTCAGAAGATAGATCCGTGGGTGGTTTATCTCTTTGCTTTGACGGACTACACGCATCCGGATGTCCTGGAGCAGGTTATGGAACGGTTTAAGGTTCCGCGAAAATATCGTCTCAAGTGGCTTGATGAGCGGAGAGAAGGGATGATCCGTTTGGGGCAGTTGAAAAAGAAGTTGAAATCGGGGAAATGCCCCCCAAGTTGTGTCTATGAAAAACTGAGTCCCCTCCATATCAATACGATTCTATTCATGCTGGCGAAGGCGGATAGTCGGGCTGTTAAGCGGGAGATATCGGCCTATGTGACGGAGTACAGCAAGGTCAAGATTACTCTGAAGGGGGATGACTTGAAGAGTTTGGGAATACCCCAGGGTCCTGTGTATCAGGAAATCTTCCAGGCCTTGTTGAAGTTGCGCCTGGATGGGAAGATTACAAGTCGAGAGGACGAAATCGCCTGGGTCGTCAAACACGTGAAGGATGGGAAACTCAAATTCCGAGGTTGAGCATCACGAAAACGGATTAGGTTACTAATGTACTAATGACGGCGAAACAAAAGAAAGGGAAAGAATCTTGAATCATATCATTCAACAAATCAGTATCATGGTGGTTCCCATCCTAATGGCGGTCACCTTTCATGAAGTTGCGCACGGGTGGGTCGCCTATAAATTGGGGGATAACACAGCCAAAGATGCGGGACGCCTGACCCTGAACCCCATCAAACATCTCGACCTTCTCGGGACGATCGTGTTTCTGGTGACCCGGATGATCGGGTGGGCCAAACCGGTTCCCGTGAATCCCTTCAATTTCAAGGACCCCAAAAAGGGAATGGCCTGGGTGGCCGTGGCGGGTCCCGCCATGAACATCTTAATGGCGATTGGATTCGCGCTCCTACTGAAACTGCTTCTTATGCTTCCCATCTCGCCGAGATCGACTTTGCTTATATCGATTCTAACCCCCTTAGCCCTCATGTTCAAGGTGGGGATTGTGATCAATGTGGGGTTTGCGGTTTTCAATATCATTCCCGTTCCCCCGTTGGACGGAAGCAGGATCTTGGAAGGGTTATTACCCATGGAAGCAGCCATGAAATACGCCCGCCTCGAGCGTTATGGTATGCTGATCCTTGTGCTTCTCATCTTTACTCGTGTCGTGGATTATATCATTTTCCCCATTATAAATTTTATTACCTCCCTTATCATGGGATTTGTGATGTAGCTCGATTTGAAGATATATCTCCTTCTTGCCAGGGCGATATCAGTAGGGCAATTCCGACAACCCCTACAGTTGTTTCACGCCTCGATATTTCTAAAGATCTTGTCCTTTAATTCCCAAATTTATTTGATATCAATCACTTGCTACCGTATATCCTTGGATACACACATATTGTATATCCAAATGACAAAATTTGTCATGTTATGATTTTCACAAGTGACAATATTTGACATAATACCATGATTATCACTGGATGTGCGAGGATTAATATATGATGGCATGCTTATTGCTTCATAAGTGGTGAAGGCAAAAAAATAGTGATGAGACAAGGGGTTATGAAACATTTAAGAACGGCAAATAAAGGGCCAAAATTGATAAACAAAGAGATGGAAATTTCAGCCATGGAACAAAATGCATACAAAGAAATGTTGAATGAGATACCGGATTTTATCTTTTTCCATGATCTTGATGGTAGGTTTATCGAGGTCAACTCGGCCTTGATGACTCTTTTAGGCTTGAGCGAAGAAGATATGCTGGGACATAAAGTCCCCGAATTTATCCACCCAAGATATCGCCATGAGTTTAGCGCATATATCCCGGAAATTATAAAGAAAGGTGAACTTAAAGGAGTTATGGTGGTGATGGATAAGAGTAATAACACCCATATTCTCGAGTATCACAGTAAATTAGTAACTCGTAATAGTGTTCCTGTCGGTGTTCGTGGTGTGGCCCGCGATGTTTCGGTTCAAAGGCGGATGGAGAGGGAGATCAAGGAAAGGGAGGCCCTTTACCGCACTTTATTTGAGAATGCCGAGGATGCTATCTTCCTGATGGAGGACGAGGTTTTTATTGACTGTAATCCCAAGACCCTTGAGATGTTCAAGTGTAGAAAAGAAGACATTCTGCAAAAACCTCCATACCTTTTCTCCCCTGAACGGCAGCCCGATGGAAGGTCATCGAAAGAGAAAGCCTTGGAAAAAATCAGGACCGCGCTGAAAGGGATCCCGCAGCGGTTTGAATGGAGGCATTCAAAGTTGGATGGGTCGACGTTCGACACCATCGTCAGCCTTTACAGTATTGAGGTCCAGAAGAGGCATCTCCTCGTGGCTATGGT
>JAOZMY010000097.1 GCA_029934085.1 bacterium
TTTGCCTCGTCCATGAATTCCGGCTCACACTGACGGGTCAGCGTGGTTTCGATGATCTCGATGGGATTCCCCGTCTCTTTCCTCGCCATCCGGATTTGAGAAGCCAGAACTCCCACCTCTTTTTCCCCACCCGCTTGACACACAGTCACGCATGCTCCACATCCCGCAAGAAGAATCTTCTTGTGAGGGGCAAGCATCTCAAGAATCTCCTCGATCGGTTTTTGCTCTGCAATAATCATCTTTTACCCTTCCCTTTAGAAAATTTTATGCATCCTCACGAAGCATTTCTACTTCCTGACGGACCAATTCCGCAAACCTTACACCACTTGCCGGGGCAACGGGACAAAACGCAATCCTTTCGGGATTCAACCCTATCTTCTCCAGACGCTCCTTAAGATAATTGACCCGTTTTTCCGCCCTTATATTTCCTCGAACATACTTGCAATTCCCTTCGTAACAAGCGAATATCATTACAGCATCCGCACCTTCGTCAAGAGCCTTCATAATGTATCCCGTTTCTGCCTTTCCCCCACAGGGGAGGGCAACCACCTTCAAATCATCCGGCAATTCCAGACCTAACGACAAGGCGTGTTCATACGCGGGCATCCCAGACTCTTCACAGCAGAATGCAACAATTTTTGGATTATTCCTTCCCATCAGCCACGCTCCTAACGTTTATCTCAACCTTCCAATGACGGATCTTACGTTTTCTCAAGGAATTCCAGGACCTCAAGATCAGGGTAGTAAACGAGCTGAATTGCCTTGGCGGGACACTCGCTCGCACATAGCCCACATCCGTTACAGGTTTCCACCTTTACACGGGCCGCCTCCCAAGTTGCTCCTTCCTTTTCACCTTTCGTGATATAGACATTCCGTTCCCCATACCGCTCAATGCGAATACTGTCGTGGGGACAGATCCGATAACACGTAAGGCAGGTCGCACACTTACTCGGGTCCACCTCTGCCACCCGCTGTATATCAACCTGATAGGTCCCTCTCCCAATCCATTTATACAACTCAGCTGCTGCAGATAGAGCCGTTACGTAACCATCTGTTGGATACTCCGGATACCAGGTATCTCCCGCAACAACTACGCCCTTCTTTGGGGTACGGCCAATAAACTGAGGGTTATTCGGCCCCACAAATCCACCCTCTTGAGGAATCTTGAGCCACCCTAAAAATTCTTCTTGTCCCTTGCTTGGAACAACCTTTTCTTGAATCACGATGGCATCCACATCATCAAGGACCACGTCAAGAGGGGCCTTTTCCGAGACAGCAGAGGCATCCTGGAAAATTATCCGTTTCCCTTCAATTCTTGGGTAATCCCGGTATTTGAAAATGAGGATCCCCGCCTCCCTCGCTAATCTGTACTCCCTTTCCATGTCGTCCACAGAGACCTTGAAATCCCTGCAAAGGATGTAGACCTGAGACCCAAATCCTTTCAAATAGGCCCCAAACCGCAACGCCGTCACACTGGCCCACTTTTCGTCTCTCCCATCCACATCCAGAACAAAAGCGACCCGTTTAGCGGGATTGGTGGCCTCTTTCAAAGCACCCTTTCGCATATCGAATTGGGCAAGGAAATCGGAGAAACTTTTAATCCCCTCCGCCGAAAACGCCTCAGGAAGCACAGGATTTCCCTTGTAAGCTACGGCAATCCCGGAGGTCTTCAAAGTCACTGAAGTCCCCTTTTGAAGGATCCCCACGGAGAAATTTCCCCACCAACCCGACACGTCATCAACGGTGGCCTCGCTCATCACTTTAATGGATTTGTTCGCGGCGACTTTTTCACACAGGAAGGCGTATTTTTTGGAAACCTCTTCGTCTGCCTCCATGAGGCCCCGCATGTGTGCAACGATTTCCTCAATCTCTTTATATGGATGGATAAGAGTCACTGAGATTCCCATAGTAGACAGGCTGTCCGCCATGGCAAGTACCGTCGGATGATCCCCAGCTACAACGGCCTCCGGTACGACCTCCACTTCCTTTAGTTCTGGTGCGACCTCTGGAATCCTTAGTACCGCTTGCTGATTGCTCATGATTTGCCCTCCAGGTACCGCAATGTCTGCAAAACTGTCTGCTTGGCATCCATAATCGAACGCTCAATATCTTTGGGGCCAGAAACCGTTCCAGCCAGGAAAATTCCTTCGTCACAGGACTGTGGATCAAGAAACCCCTCACTTCCCGGTTTTAAACTTGCGCCCTCCCACAGCAGATCATTTTCCTCGTTGGGCTCCATCCCAATGGAAAGGACCACCATATCAAAGAACCTCTCCTCAATCTCTCCATCCTCTGTATTCAGGACTTTCATCATCAATCCGGGCTTCTGATAATACTGGTAGATCTTCGAAGGGATGGCACGGACGAAATGAAAGTTCGGATCGTCCTCACACGCCTTCAGGGTCTCATCAAATAGGCGGCCCGCCGGCTGTATGTCCATATAGAAAAAGTAGATCTCGCTCTCAGGATTCTGGTTGCGAATAACTCGAGCCATCCTCAAGGCATAAGCGCAACAGGCCTTGGAGCAGTAGAGATGGCCAAGGCTTTCATCCCGAGACCCCACACACTGGATAAAGGCCACTGATTGAGGAACCTTCCCGTCGGAGGGCTTGAAGGCGTTCCCCTTCTCCCGAAGCATCCTTTCCAGGTCCAGTCCCGTGAGGACATCGGCATATCGACCATAGCCATATTCACCCTTCTTCCTCGCGTCGAAAGGGGTAAATCCTGTCGCGAAAATGACCGCATCCGCATGGGTTTCCTCTACATCACCACTTCTCGATATCTTAACGATATAGCCGGAACCGTTTTTGGAAACCTCGGTTACCCTGCTATTCGTCAGAAGGGCTATCTCACCCATGGAGCGGACATTTTCCCTCTCTTTATCCGAGACACAAACATAACACCGGTTACAGCGATCCGTCGCCTTACAGCAGTAATCCGCGGCCCAGCCTCCGATTTCCGGCTCTTTTTCCAAAAGGGTAACCTTTATGCCCATCTGCGCCAACTCATCCGCGCAGGTGATTCCGGCAATCCCACCCCCCACAACAATCACATGAGCATCACTCACCATCGACTCCGTAACACCCTAATTTAATAAATAAATATGACAAAGAGGGATGGAAAACCATCCCCCTTTCTGAAAGCCCTTAAACCTCTAACCAGGAATCTGAATAGAGGATATCTCCACGAAGGACCCGAACTGTCTTGTAGTACTTCAGTTCTTCCTCGCTGAGATCGTCAGGATTCACTTCCTCACCATCCAGCATCCGATAGATGAGGTTAACGATATCCTGACGCCCACCTCTCGCGAACTCCATCATACCCTCATCCAGGGGATCCATAATGCAGGAATACATCCCCTGTTTCTGGAGCATGATCATATAGGTCTGGTTGAGGATGGGACGCAGATGGTTCGGCGAACCATTGGAGACATTGGATACCCCACAGGTCGACTTACCGCTGGGTGCCATGTAAGGAATCTGCTCCGTGAACTCGAAACAGGCCTGGACCTGCTGCAACTGGACGTTGATGGGAAGGACGATCGGGTCGAACCAGATGTCCTCTTCCGCGATACCATACTCTGCCGTGGCCTTATGGAAAATCTCCGCAGCCAGGACGCCGCGCTCGCTGGCATCCCGGGGAATTCCGTCCACCCCCAAGAGGAGGGCCACGAAACCGGCGTCATACTTTTTCGCCAAAGGAAGCAGGGCATCCATCCGCTCCGGACGGCAGGAGATGGAATTGATTACAGGTTTTCCATGATCGTGGCTTGCCACCTGGAGGCCAGCCTCGATGGCTTCCACGTTGGTGGTGTCCAGAAAGAGCGGAAGATCGGAGACTTCCTGTACCGTCTCGATCACCCATTTCATCAACTCCGGGCCGCCTTTCCGCGCCGGTCCCAAGTTGAGATCCAGGTAATCCGCCCCGGCCTCGGTCTCCTGGATCGCCATGTCTTGAATCGGTTTTTTATCCCGAGTTTTCATGGCGTTTCCAAGAGCCTTCGTCATTACGTTGATTCGTTCGCCTATCACTATCATATTGTTTTTTCCTCCTTAACTAACTTACCCCGTTATTTCAATCAGCCTTCCACATCTTCAGATAGGCCGGCAAATGCGCCGCTTCCCTGGGTCCGATCATGACTTCCCATTCCTCACCAAGCTCTTCTTCCAAATCACCACTCACAACGGCAACATACCCGGGAATGATAACTTTTCGATGCTTAATCTTGTCTGCGATACCGGATTTCTTAATGAAGATTCCCATGGCATCACCCACGAACTTCCCTGCGGCCCAGGCCGTTAGCACGGAGAGCCCTTCCGTATCCATGATCAGCAACCAACTCGGGACCTTGCTCGCCTCGATCTCACCACCAGCCACAAAATAGGTCAGAGAGAAATTGGTGGTAATCAAAACCGGAGAATTTTCGTCCGGTTCGTTAATCTCATAGATACCTTCCTCCATCATCATCGGGCGCTGCGGGTCGGTGTAGATATTCAAGCGCGCCACGAGGAGCGGGAAGAGATTGTGGGCCTCCGCCTCGGAAAGAACGATAATGCCCGCGTACTTCGCCACAAACATGGACGCAATAACCGCCTCTTTGATGGGATCGTCGGCCATCTCGTTGGGAAAAGCAATCGTGGAGAATCCCAGTGGCCTGAATTTTTTTTGAAGGGCCAGCCGACGGATGAAGATCTGATCTTCAAAGGCACGACGCAGGGTCCTTGAGCTGGTATCAAGGATCATATCCTTCACGCCAGCCTTCTGAATCTCTTGCGTCAACTCCGCTGCTTCATCCAGATTCTCCGCCTTAACCGCCAAAGGACACCCTGTGGATTTGGCCAGCTCCGCCATTTCTTCCCAGTTGTCCTTCGTGGCAGCGTAAATCAACGGTTTGTTGTCACCAAGAACCTCAATACCAGCAGCCAGGACGTCCTTACTGTCGCTCATCAGGGTGAAGGTGGCATCCGTCTTCTCGTTGATCTTACCCACCAGAGCTTTGAATTTATCCGCGTCACCACTTTCACTCTTAACGGCAAACATATCTGCCTTAAGAAGAACGCCGACACGCTCATACCGGTATTTCATGAAGTTGTCGATCTTTTGATCGATTTCTTCGTCCGACATGGCGTCCGTCACATAGATGGCGAAACCCGGTTTGTTGACGAAGGTCTTCTCATGGCGGAACATGCAGGTTTCACCGCCAATGGTAAAGCCACGCTCGTCGTTTCCGATCTTCACGGGACGTATAGGAGGTGCCGAGGCTTCTGCCAGAACAGCCTTGGCCTCATCCGAAACATAAGGACATTTCTCAAGTTCCGCCTTCCCCGCTGCCAAGGCCATCGCAAAAGCCAGACACGTAGGTTGCCCGCACTCCTTGCAGTTGGTCTTCGGCAGCATCTTAAATATCTGAATTCCAGTTAAACCCATAGCCTATCTCCTTTCGTTTCGGCGCATGGGACACTCCCATGCGCCGTACGATATTTATTCGCCAAGAATCGGCGGCATCTCCAGCGCGGGATGCTTCTTTTCCTCGAGGAACGGATAGATTTCCTCCTCCGTCACGCCGATGGTTTCGTCGGCAATTCTTTCATAAAGATCGGGAATTCCGATCTCTTCGCAACGAACCTTCAGGCGATCCATAACCTCTTCCTTCAAGCGGCTGGGCATCCATACCAGGCGTTTAATTCCGCCCTCGGCAGCCAACCATTTACGCTGGGTGAGGTTGTATTTTCCGTGACCCACAAACCCAGGGGTAATAACACCACCACCCACCGTTCCAGCCAGCGTGGAGAATTTCATCCCGCAGGGGGTCATTCCCATGTAGTCACGATCCACCGTCATCACACCGTTACAGATGGGCAGCACGGCCGCGATACACTCACAACATCCACAGGTCGTCATGGGGTCATCCACAATGCTGTAGAAGTTATAATGGTCGTAAACCTGACGGGAAGCCTGGTAGAGGAACTCGTTGCACCCCTTCCACTGGCCCTTGACCGGGTCGATGACCTCACCCTTTTCCACGGGCTGGTTCGGACCCGTCGGGTTGATTTCATAAGAGGCCTTGCAATCCATCCAGTTGTAGGCACCGCACAACCCTGTTCTCTCCGGGCTGATGATGCAGACGTGGTTCGGCGCGAAGGACTGGCAAAGTGTGCAAGAGTAGAAGATGTCTGTCGTCTCATCCGTCATACCCTCGATTCTCTCGTCACGGACATGATACGCGGCACGCGCCAGTTCCAGAATCTTCTTGACCTCTTCTTCTTTTGTGTAGATCGTCACCTGGCATTTATCGAAGATAGCACCAAAGTCCTGATGCAGTTTGGCATGAAGAATCTTGCCAAGATCAGTCATCCGGAATCCCTTCTCCACAGCCTGTTTGCTAACCCGCAACCAGGCGATGTCACGCTGTCCGATGTGCATGATGCCCTGGGCGTAATTGATCAAATGGTGGATCTGACGCTCGAGAATCGGCTCATAGTCTTCCTGCATCTTACGGCCCGCCACCTCGACCTTGATAGCCATCGGCAATTTTGCACCCGGTTCCACATCGGTGATATCCGGCCCAACCAGTTCCACCTTACCATCGGTTACGGCATCCATCTCCGCGGAGGTGACCCACTCGACCGCCTCGGTTCTTCCGCCACCACACTCAAGATAGATATCATCCCCGCGGACACGCTCACCCTCGAAGGCGGGACCGTAGGCCAGAGGAATCGGAACCTCGGAAATCGTAACCTTCAAACCGCGGACTTCAACGGCCTTCGCCACGATCTCTTCGATGGGCACGTTCGAAACAACGTGCTCGTAGGTACAAATACCCGTCACCATAATTTCAGGAATCGGTGTATTGGCGATGGTCGGGAAGCCCCAGTTAATGGCCCCAGCCGCGTTGGCATACCATTCATCCGTGACCTCACCCAACGCCAGGACAAAGGAGAAGATACGGTCCTTGTTGTAGATCAGGATCTTACGGAATTCGCCGCCCTTCAAGCCACCGAAGGACATAGCCGCTCGGGTTGCGAACCCAAGAGCAAACACAGCAACATCTTCCATTTCAGGCCCGAAGGGAATCAGACGGGTCGGCCAACCGATCTGAACACCGGCCTCAACCAATTGTTCCGCCATCCGTTTTCCCTGATGCTCCGCGCCCATGAAGACGTAGAGGTTTTTTTCCTGGAGTTCCTGTGCCAGGTTCTTCGCCTGCTCCACTGTGTCACAGGCGCCGCCAATGGCGGCGAAACCGGGGGCCGTGCCATCCACGAACTCAACACCACGTTTCCTCAAGATAATGTCGTTGGCGGCACCCAGCCAGATCTTGCCGTTTTCTACATCGCACTCTTCACCCTGAAGATAGAAGTCAGGCTCTTCAACGTAGCGAATGGCCAGTGCCATCTCTTCCACAAACAGGGTCGCCATACCGGCGTCCAGAGCCGGAGCAAGATAGGGAAGCGGCACCTTTTCCCGGACTGGAGGCGGAAGCAGGCTCTTGGCAATCTTGAAAACCTCTTCCATGTCTTCCAGTTTCTCCACCTTGATTCCCAAGATCCCGAAGATGATGGGAAGATAGTAAGCGGTTTCCGGAAAAGCCACTTCCTGTTTCGGTCCGAATTTATCTAACGCCTCTCGATACTTCGCTTCACAGCGGGCATATATTTTGTGAGCCCCCCGGATAGCTGCTGATGCAATAATTTTTGACACGGTTTCTTACCTCCTTTTTTCAGAATTCTTTCTGATATATTTCCTACGCGGCATCCAATTCTCTACGTTTTTCCATATCGTAGAGGATACGTTCTCTG
>JAOZMY010000098.1 GCA_029934085.1 bacterium
TACAACACCAAGTTCGGGACTTCCATTTCGCCTTTCGCGAAGGCCTTGAGAAAGGCCTTAACGACTCTGGGGTCGAATTCTTTTCCTGACATCTTTGCAATAATGTCTCTCGCCTCAAAAGGTGAAATGGCTTTCCGATACGGCCTGTCACTTGTCATGGAATCATAAACATCCGCCACGGCCAGGATTCGGGCGCCAATGGGAATATCGTCTCCCTGCACCTTTTTGTATCCTGACCCGTCATACCTCTCGTGGTGCGCCAGGATGATAGGAAGAATCCTGCTCAAAGGCCCCCCGATCGGCGTCAGGATTTGCCCGCCTTTGTCCACGTGCTGCTTGACATTTTCATATTCATCCTTGGTCAACTGGGCTGCCTTGTAAAGAATCTTTCTGCTGATCTCCAATTTACCGATATCGTGCAACAGGCCAGCCGAGCGAATATCCTCGATATGATCATGGCTCAGGCCCAGATACGCGGCGATTTTCGCCGCATAAATAGACACCCTATAGCAGTGGTTCTCTGTGTATTTGTCGTTAGAGATAAAGTGCCGTAAAATAACCAGGATTCCCTGATATGTCTGCCTGAGCTCCTCCATCTTCTTTTTATCTCGTTCATACAACGTGCCCATTGCATAGGCCGTGACCATTAAAATACCTCCCCAGGCGATAATCTCTCGCCACTTGTCAGAAGGCATATATTGTTCTATCGAGAGCCAGGAGGGATTGTAATAAACAAGCAATCCAACCATGATGACACTGAGCAAGGCGGTTAGGGTCGCATGTCGACGGCCGAAATAATAGGCTGAAAAGAGGGTGGGAAGCGTGTAAAGCCCAAGCATGATACGCTGGGAAGCAACCAAATAGTTCATCAGGCCAATCAACACAAACAGGGACAAAATGACCCACAGTTCCTTGTTGACCTCCATGAGCTTGTCGACAAATTGCTTTTTAAACCCGGGTTTATAATTCAGGTCTTCTGCAAAATCTTCACTCTCTTCAAAACCCAAGGGTTCAGGAATCTCCGAGGGTTCCGCCACATCAGACAAAACGCTGCCATCTCCCTCCATCTCGCGATTTGACATCTTTCTTCCCTCTTCCAACCTTTCTATTTTACCAACATAGACATAACACACAATTTACAAGTCTTTTTAACCATTCACAAAATATTTTTCATTTGTTGTTATCTTATCATAGTTCATCTAAATTTCAAAATGCAATGGAAAATAAAAACAGTTGTTCAGAGATTTCATCCACCCTTACCACCTGTTCCAATGAATGCGACTCTCGTCGAAACGGTTGGCAGGCGGTTTCTTCTCGCCGGGATACCCGATCACAACGAGAGAGAAGGGAATGATGTGGATTGGGATATCAAGGAGAGAACGAACCCCTTTCACACGCTCCATTCTCGGGTAGATCCCAAGCCAGACGGCTCCCAGTCCCAATCCATGGGCTGCCAATAGGATATTCTGCGTGGCCGCGGCGCAATCCTGAATCCAAACCTCTTCCGAAAGAAAACGCCGACGATCCGCGCAGACCAGGATCGCCACGGGTGCGGTCTTGACCATCTCCGCGTAAGGATGAAATTTTGGAATCTCATGGAGGAGGTCTTGGTCGTCGATCACGATAAAAACCCAAGGCTGTTCGTTCTTGGAAGAGGGCGCTGCCATGGCAGCTTTCAAAAGGTGTGTGATGATTTCTTCTCCAATGGGCTCGCCGGTGAATTTCCGAATGCTTCGGCGGGTCATGATTGCTTCAACGACGTCCATGATTATTCCTCCTGTCTTAAGCTCAATCCAGATATACAACAGAAAGATTCGAAGGCGCAAGCCACTACCCTAACTATCTCTTATCATCTCCAGCCTTTCGTCTCTCACCCACGGTCCATTTACCTTGACCTCGCCTCGATATTTCAATAGAATTCTTAAAATAAGACTATTCAAAGGAATTTCGGATGATCCAGAACATTCCGGGCACGGAAATCGAAAAGAAGAGCTTTGAAATCATTGACCGAGAGGCAGGGGATCACGGTTTCGATCCACTGACCTGGCCGGTGGTGCGGCGGATGATTCACGCCTCGGCCGATTTTTCCATCATGCCCAATCTCGTCTTCAAAGGCGATCCCATCCGTGCGGGGATGGCTGCCCTGAAATCAGGCGCCCCCATCGTAACGGACAGCACCATGATGAAGAGCGGATTGTCCGTAGCCCGGCTGAAACAGATTCACCCCGCTTATGGCAAAGGAAACATCTTCTGCAACATCGCCGATCCGGAAGTGGCGCGGCGGGCGAAAGAAGCGGGCACGGCCCGTTCCGTCTTCAACATGCGCTCCCTGAAGGACAAGATCGACGGGGGGATCGTGGGGATTGGCAACGCCCCCACGGCGCTCGTCGAGATCTGCCGACTGGTGCGGGAGGAAGGACTCCGGCCCGCCCTGGTCGTGGCCATGCCGGTGGGATTCGTCAACGTCGTCGAGTCGAAAGAGCTGGCTATGGACCTTCCCTGCCCCCTGATCCTGATGAAGGGACGGCGGGGAGGCACCACCTTCGTGGTCGCGGCACTCAACGCCATCGCGGTCCTAGCCCTGGAATTCTCTGTGTGAAAGAAAAGAAAAAACATCTTCGAACCGGTTTCACCACGGGAAGCAGCGCAGCCGCGGCGGCCGCCGCGTGTCTCGAGGTCTTGACCGGAGGCCGTCCCCCGGACAAGGTGATGATCGACCTGCCCAACGGGGGAACTCTCGCGATTCCCGTTCACGCCTTCGAGCGGCGCAATGGACACCTTATCGCCACGGTGCAGAAGGATGCCGGAGACGACCCGGACATCACGGACAAGGCCATCATCGGAGCCATCGTTACGCCTCATGAACAGCCCGACACTCCCCGCATTCATATCAAGGGAGGACACGGCGTGGGCAAGGTCACCCGGCCCGGCCTTCCCGTGAAGGTCGGAGAAGACGCCATCAATCCCGTGCCGCGGTCCATGATCCTTCACGAGATCTCCCGAAGGCTGCCCAAAGACGTGGGACACATCGACGTGGAAATCTTCATAGAAAAGGGTGAGGAGCTGGCCCAAAAGACCCTGAACCCCCGCTTAGGGATCGTGGGAGGGCTCTCCATTCTGGGCACTACAGGGATCGTCAAACCCTTCTCCGCGGAGAGTTACAAGGAGACCATCCGCCTCTGCGTGGAAGGAATCCGCCGGGAAGGATACGACACAGCGGTCTTCTCCACAGGAGGCAAGAGTGAACGCCTTGTGCGGAAGGTCCAATCGGACCTTCCCGAAATCGTCTTCGTTCAGATCGCCGATTTCCTCGGCTACGCCCTGGGGAAGGCGAAGGAAGTCAGGCTGCGGCGCGTAATCCTTTCCTGCTTCTTCGGCAAGCTCTGCAAGTGGGCGCTCGGCGGGGACTACACCCACGCCCATACCCAGGCGATGGACTTCACCGAATTGGCAAACCTCGCCGAGGCGGCGGGACTCTCCCCAGCCTTCTGCCGTTTTGTGGCCGCCGCCAACACGGCCCGCCAGATCGCCGAGTCCGCCCTGCCCGAGGCGGAGGCCTTTATGCGGATCATCGGGGACCTGGCCCTCCAGCTCATCCGGGAGCGGCTTCCCCGCAGCACCGACGTCTCCATCTTCTGCTGGCGGTTTGACGGAAAGGGATTCATGACATGGCCGACTTGACGAAAAAGATCGTCGTCCTGGGGCTGCCGGCGGACGGCACCTCCCTCCCCACGGAGCACGAACGGCTCATCGCCGAGGCGGACCTTCTCGTGGGAGGCACCCGACATCTTGAGCGGTTCCGTGAATTTAAGGGGGAAACCTGCGCCATCAAAAGGGACATCGAAAGCGTCCTGGATGCCATTGGCAAGGCACGGGACGCGGGAAAGACCGTATTGGTCTTAGCCACCGGCGACCCCCTCTGGTTCGGAATCGGCACCACGCTCATCCGAAGGTTCGGACGGGAGGCCGTCACGGTTCATCCCGCCGTCGCTTCCCCCCAGGTAGCCCTGGCCCGTCTCGGCCTGTCCATGGACCACGCCATCGTCCTGAGCCGGCATAAGGAAACGGAAACCGATCTCGGCCTGCTTCGCTATTTCGCCGTCGGCGTTGTTCTGACCGCCGGCAAGGATGGCCCCTCACAGATCGCCGAGGATCTCATGAAAACGATCCCGGTTTGCAGTGACTGGCCCGGCGCGGTCTGTCAGTGCCTGGGGACACCGGACGAGGCGATCAACCGCGGCATTCTTGCCGACTTCATCGGCCAATCCTACCTATCTCCCAATCTCCTCGTCGTTCAGAACCCTTCCCCCCTCGACTTTACCACCCCCACCGCCGATTTTGGGCGGCCGGACGCGGCGTTCGCCCACCAGAATGGGCTGATTACCCATCCCGAGATCCGCGCCGTGGTCCTGTCAAAACTGGAGCTGGGCCGCGCACGGGTTTTGTGGGACGTAGGCGCCGGATCGGGCGCCGTGGGGATCGAGGCGACCTGCCTGAACCACGGCCTCTCCGTCCACGCCGTCGAAAAAAACTCCGAAAGGGTTAAACAGATCGCGGCGAACCAGGAGTCCTTCGGGGCCCAAAACCTCACCCTTCACGCGGGTAACATGATCGAAATCCTCCCGTCCCTTCCAAGACCCGACCGGATCTTCATCGGGGGCGGCGGAAAGGACCTGCCCGCCTTTCTCCCATCCCTATTTGAGGCTCTTCTTCCCGGCGGGATCGTCGTAGCCGCCACCATCACCCTGGAGTCCTTCCAGGTCTTCTCCCGTTTCATCCAGGACCGCTCCCTCCCCGCCGAGGTCATCCAGCTCCAGGTCACCCGGATGACCCCCCTGGCGGACTACCACAAGATGACACCGGACAACCCCATCACGCTGTTCAAGATTCGGAAGGGGGAAAGAGTATGAACCCGCCTTGTGAAGCCAAAAACTCCAAGCGCTTCAATTACCAAGCCCCGAACTCACGGGTCAAAGTTCAAAGCCCTTTTATTTTGCTTTTAGCTTTGAGCTTCCAGCCTCTTAGTCCCCACCCTTTACCTTTCACCTTTAACCGCTCACCATTTACTTTTTGAAGGAGTCTCTATGCCACTCGTCAGCTTCATCGGCGCGGGTCCCGGTGACCCGGAACTTCTAACCCTCAAGGCCGTGGCGCGGATCCGCCGGGCCGGCCTCATCCTCTACGCCGGTTCCCTCGTCCCGCCAGAGGCCTTCCGACCCCACACCACCCTCCTGGAGGAAAGGATCCTCAATTCCGCCTCCATGACCCTCGAGGAGACCCATGGCCACATCAAGGCGGCCGTCGCCCGAGGAGAGAACGTGGCGCGCATCCACACGGGCGACCCCTCTCTCTACGGCGCCATCAACGAGCAGATGGCCCTCTTGGACCGGGACGGAATCGCCTACGAGGTCGTCCCCGGCATCTCATCAGCCATGGCCGCCGCCGCCGCACTGAAAATCGAGTACACCTCGCCGGGTATCACCCAGACGGTCATCTTCACCCGCATGGCGGGCAAGACCCCCGTCCCGGAAAGTGAGCGGCTCGCCGCTCTGGCCAGTCATCGGGCCACCATGGTCATCTTTCTCAGCGCGGGGAAGGCGAAAGAGGTTCAGACGGAGCTGTTAGCCCACTATCCCCCCGAGACCCCCGTGGCCGTGGCCTACCGGGTGGGATGGCCGGAGGAGGCCTGCCACCGCACGACCCTCGCCCGCCTTGCCGAGACCATTCAGCACAAAAAGATCACCCGCCAGGCCCTCATCATCGTGGGAAAGGTGGTGGACCGGGAGGCCCTGCGGGACGCCCGCTCAAAACTCTACGACAAGACCTACGCCCACGGCTACCGGGGCAGCCGCCATGAGTGAGATCGCCGTCTGGTGCTTGTCGGAACGGGGGCTGCGCCATGCAGCAGCGCTGTCCGAATTCCTATCGGTTCACTGTTTTCTCCCGGAGGGGACAGAGCACCCCGCTGGCATGTCCGTCACTCCGTTTGGCCGGCTCGAACCGGCCGTAAAGAAGGCCTTCCGCACCTATCCCGCTCACCTCTTCATCATGGCGACGGGGATCGTGGTCCGGATGATTGCCCCCCTGTTGGAGTCGAAACTGGCAGATCCCGCCGTCGTGGTGATGGACGAAGGCGGGCAGCACGTCATCAGCCTGATCTCGGGACACCTGGGCGGCGCCAACGCCCTGGCCGAAACGGTGGCGGACCTCACGGGGGCGGATCCCATCATCACCACGGCCACCGACGTGGCGGGAATCACCGCCTTCGACACCCTCGCCCGGCAGATCAGCGCCAGGGTGGAACCGAAGGCAGCCATCAAGGTGACAGCCACCGCCCTTCTGAACGGCCAGCCCGTTGCCCTGATCTGCGACCAGAACTTTTACGAGGCCGTCCGAACGGACGTTCCCCGTGCCACCCATTTTAAAACCGCCGATCCGGAGGAGCTGAAAAAATTCGAGGCGGTCTGCATTATCTCAGACACCCTCCTTGAACTGCCCGATCCCCTGAAACGCAAGACTCTCTTTATCCGCCCGCCTACGCTCTGCCTCGGCATCGGGTGCAACCGGGCCACGCCGAAGGCAGAGATCACCGCGGCCGTCGAAACAACCCTGAAGGATTTCGGCCTGTCGCCCTTGTCGGTTTTTCGGATCGCCTCGGCGGACAGGAAGGCGGACGAGGCGGGACTGAAGGGCTTCGCGAAAGAACGGGCCATCCCCTTCGTGACCTATTCCGCCGATGCGCTCAATACCGTCTCGGAAACGCACACGGGGCTCTCCCCCGACTCCGAACACGCCATGAAGCACCTGGGGGTCAAAGGGGTGGCGGAACCGGCCGCCCTGCTCGGCGCGGGAGAGGGTGCACACCTCGTGATCCCCAAACAGAAGATCGGCAACGTCACCGTGGCGGTGGCCCGCAGGCCGATTCCCGTCCCCGTCCGCGAAGGGAGCCTCACGGTCGTGGGGATCGGTCCGGGCCACCTCGCCTATCTGACGCCCCACGCGAAACGGGCGCTGCGTCGTGCCGACACCCTCGTGGGCTATACGAAATACATCCAACTGGTGGAACCCTTCATCGAGGGGAAGGAGGTCATCCAGACAGGCATGACCCGGGAGACCCAGCGGGTTATCGCGGCCCTCGAAGCAGCGACCGCGGGAAAAAAGGTCGCCCTCATCGGCACGGGTGACGCGGGGATCTACGGCCTGGCGGGACTGGCCCTGGAACTGGCCGAGAAGCGGGGCGATACCTTCCCTGTCACCATCTCTCCCGGGATCACGGCGGGAATCGCCGCCGCGGCCGTGGTGGGCGCGCCGCTGACCAACGACTACATCACCCTGAGCCTCTCCGACCTCCTCACGCCGCGGGAGACGGTGATCGCCCGGATCGAGGCGGCCGCCGCCTCGGGGATGGTCACGGTGATCTACAACCCGAAGAGCAAGAAACGGACGGAGCTGATCGCCCTCCTGCAGAAAGCCTTCCTCAGACACCGCCCCTCTGAGACCCCCGTCGCCGTCGTCACCCACGCCCTCCGTGAGGGGCAGGCCCATGTGCTGACCACGCTGGCGGACTTCCTCAACGAAGAAATCACCATGAACAGTGTGGTCATCGTTGGCAACGCGGACACGGTGATCCTCCCCACCGCCGACGGGCCCCGGATGGTTACCCGAAGGGGATACGAGCGAAAGGCCTGATTTACGCCTCTTCCCGACCCGGCTTGATGATAAGCAGAGTAAAGTAGGGAGGATGGGTGTCTTTAAACTGGCTGATGTCGTCGATGACCTCTTCCCC
>JAOZMY010000167.1 GCA_029934085.1 bacterium
CTACGCGGCATCCAATTCTCTACGTTTTTCCATATCGTAGAGGATACGTTCTCTGGCCTTGTCGATGCCGAGTTCCTTACGCTTCTTGTCGATATGCGCAATCATTAACTGCGCCGCCTTGACCGGATCCTGCTCGAACGCCCACATCCCCTTCAAGGTGTCTTCGTATTTCTCAAACAGATACTTGGTGACTGCCTCACTGTTGGTCGTCGGCCATGTAACACCAAAGACCGTGAAGACACCACTGGCCACAAAGTATTCTCCAATGGAGATGGCCTTCTCACTCATCCACTCCGGCCCCGCGCCCGCTATCGGCAGGTCGCTGATGTCATCACCCAGTCCACCGTCCTTGACCATGGCTGTGGCCGCCATCAAGATCCGGCTGTTGTCTACGCAGCTGCCTACGTGAAGAACCGGAGGAATTCCCACAGCCTCACAAACCGATCTGAGTCCGTCTCCCGCATGCTCTAAGGCCGCTTCCGGGGTCATGAGTCCCGCTTCTCCCGCCGCCATGGCACTGCAGCCGGTGACGAGGACTAAGACGTCGTTTTTGATGAGTTCCTTGATCATAGTAACAAAGTTATAGTTGTGCTGAACTCTGGCGTTGTTGCAACCGACAACCCCGGCGACTCCTCTTATCCGACCGTTGATGATGTTGTCGTTCAAGGGTCGGTAGGAGGCCCTGAACATGCCGCCCAAGAGGTAGTTGATGGTCTCGTGGCTAAATCCCACAATCATTTCGTTGCTCTCGTCCGGGATGATGACCCGACTCTGGTCCCGATTGGCAAAGTTGTCAATGGCCATCTTAACAATATCTTTGGCTATCTCTAACCCTCTGTCTTCCTCAAACTGGATGTGCTGGGCACCCTCAATCTTACCCCTTCTGTCGGTGGTAATAAGCTTGGTGTGGTAGCAGGAGGCCACCTGCTGTAAGGATTGCATCTGACATTGCACATCCACCGTCATCAAATCTACCGCTCCGGTGGTGATGGCCAGCTCCTGCTGGAGGAAGTTGCCCGCTACCGGGATGCCGTGTCGCATGAGGATTTCGTTGGCGGAGCAGCAGAGTCCACCCAGGTTGATGCCCTTGGCTCCCTTGCTCTCGGCATACTTGAGCATCTCGGGATCCTGAGAGGCAATGACCATCATTTCGGGCAGAAGGGGTTCATGCCCATGGATGATGATGTTGACTTCGTCTTTCTTTAGGATGCCCAGGTTGACTAATCCCGCCACCGGCTCGGGCGTGCCGAACATGACGTCCTGAAGCTCGGTGGCAATCATGGAACCTCCCCAGCCATCCCCTAAGGCCGTCCGCGCGGCATGCATGAGAATGTTTTCATAGTCCTGGTCCACTCCGATATGGGTCCGGTGCATCATCTCGACGATCTCCCGGTCTACACCCCTCGGAACAATCCCCAGGTTTCGCCAGACTTCCTGACGCTTTAACGGGGCACGCTTGATAAAGAGGCCCTCGCCTTCCTGCCTGCCAAACTCGGCCAGGCTCTTTTCACCTATCTCTATGGCAATCTCCTGAAGGTCTTTGTCTCCTATCTCTATGTCCATGTCCATGGCCAACTGGTAGAGCTTCTGCTCATCCTTGATGGCAAAATCCTTAATCTCCCCCCTGGCCGCCGCCAAAAAGGTCTCCGCTATCCCGCGACCATGGTCACTATGGGCACTGGCCCCCGCCGCTACCATCCTGGCAAAGTTACGGGCCGCAATGGTCTCTGCCGTGGCACCGCATACTCCGGTCCTCTTGGCTTTCTCCTCCGGGGTCTCTTCTCTGTTCTTGGGCGCCGGGACCCGACACGGGCCCATCCCGCAGTTCTTACAACACGCTCCCCCTGCCCCTATCGGACAAGGCTTGATCCGCGCCGCACGATCAAATACGGTGTCAATCCCATCCTTCACCGCCTTCTCGTACGCCTCCAACGTCGCTTGGTCTACACTCACAGGTTTGGCTTCTGCCATGATTGAATC
>JAOZMY010000099.1 GCA_029934085.1 bacterium
GGCAGGCATTCGTTGATGCGCTCTTGAGTTTCCGCCTCGAACACGGCCAGTTCCAGTCCCATCTCTCCGCATGTATCCGTGGCCGCAATCCCCGGTCCCGCCTGGGCGGAGAGCACCGCCACACGGGGACCTGTCGGCAAGGGGCATCCGTCCATGGCCTTGGCCGTATCCAGAAGCTCCTCCGCGCTCGCCACGCTCAGGATCCCCGCCTGCCGGAAGGCCCCCTCGTAGACCGCGTGGCTGCCGGCCATGGACCCCGTGTGGGAAAGGGAGGCCTTGTCCCCCAGGGCGGACCGACCCGTCTTGTAAACCACGACGCGCTTCGCCTCCCGCGCCTCCCGCAGTCGCGTCATCAGACGCCGGGGATTGTCGATCCCCTCCACATAGAGCATGAGCACGTGGGTGGCCTCGTCCTCCTCCGAGAGATAGGCCACGATCTCCGGGAAGTCGATGTTCAGCCGGTTTCCCAGCCCGATAATCTTGCTAAACCCCGCGTTCTCCTGCATGGCGAGGAAGGCGAGAAGGTGGGCGATCCCGCCACTCTGGCTAATGCACGCGATCCCCCCGCGCTTGGCTCGGGAGAATTCCGGGGTGAAGGTGGCATTGAGGACGTTGGCATAGTTTACGATCCCGAAGGTGTTCGGTCCGATGACGGGGATCCCCGCCGCTTCCGCAATGGCCTTGATCTCGTCATGGAGCCGCGCCCCGGAAGGGTCCTCGATCTCCTTGAAACCAGCGGTGATCAGAACAATTCCTCCCACCTCCTTCTCGACACACTGGCGAAAGACCCCCGGCACCTTCGCGGCAGGCACCACGACGACTGCCAGATCGATCACATCCGAATACGCCGTGAGGGAGGGGTAGGGCTCAAGCCCGAAAATTGCCTCGCCTTTCGGATTGACCGGAACGATCCTTCCCCCGAAGCCGCCCCGGGTGAGGCTCTTCATCACATGGTAACCCAGTTTGGAAGGATTCCCCGAGGCCCCGATGACGGCCACGGTCTCCGGTTCGAAAAGACGCTTGAGATTCGCCAGCTTTTTCTCCATAACTGTTCTCTCTACGTGTCGGGTTAAAAAAACATCCCCCGCCTTATAGCATGAAAGCCCACCGCTTTTAAGCTCTTACCGGATCGCTCTTTTACACGTGATATATGATCAACTATGTTTTTTTCAAATTCCAGGTATAATAAGTCCTATGGAAATCAAGGGGAAACCACTGAAAGGTTACGGTCTGATCCTGCTAGCCAACGTCACGCTCTCCATCGTCTTCCTCATCGCCAAGGATGTCCAACCGAGGCTGGGGCTCTATCCCTTCCTCTTCTACTGGTTCCTCTTCGGCAGCGTCTATTTCCTCGTTTCCATGTTTACCCGCAAAGAGATGAAGACCCTTACCATCCCCCGACGCTGGCTCCCCCTGACGGCCCTCATGGGTATCTTCGAGGTCACGGCTACATTCCTCTTTTTCTATACCATCCGCCTGATGAATCCGGCCGTCGCCTCATTTTACGAGAATATCTCCATTGTCATGACTGTTCTGCTGGGTATTATCTTTCTCAAGGAGCATTTCACCACGCTGGAGGCCATCGGGGGATTCATCCTCCTGATCGGGGTGGTGCTGATGACCTACAAGTCTGGAAAGACCGTCTTTATCGGGTTCCTGCTCATCCTCCTCCTCTCCCTCCTCTTCTCCATCAACACCATCCTCATTAAGGTGAGCCTGAAAGATGTGCATCCCATCGCCTTCTCCGCCTATCGGACCTTTCTCCTCTTCCTCACTACGGCCGTGATTGTCCTGTTCCAAGGGGGCCTTCCCGTTCCCAGCCTCGCCACCTTCTTGGAAATCGCCCTCGGGGCCTTTCTCGGTCCCTTTTTGGGGGTCCTCCTCCTCTTCACCGGTCTACAGTATCTGGAGGCCTCCAAGGCCTCGCTCGTCCGGGCCACCAACCCCCTCATGGTCCTCATCGGCTCCTATCTCTGGCTGAAACAGGTTCCCACTACCGCTCAGATGATCGGGGGATTCATTACCCTCGTGGGGATCGAGCTTCTTCTCTGGGGGAAGTTTAAGATCGAGCATAAACAGCCCTGAAGAGGCCGTCGGGCATTGCCATGAGCGGGGTTCTGGATTATAGTGAAACTGTTCATAATGAGTCGATTCCCATAAAGCGCGAGGCGATCGCACGCCTTTCGCTCATTGGATCCACGCATTGAAGGGGAGGCCACGATGGTTCCCGAATCCATCCGAAAAGAGGCGGAGCGGCTCCGGGAGGCGCTCCACTACCACAACTACCGCTACTACGTCCTGGACGATCCGGAGATCCCCGACGCCGAATACGACCGGATGATGCGGCGCCTCCTGGAACTGGAGGCGCAGTATCCCGAACTGGTGACCCCCGACTCCCCCTCCCAGCGGGTGGGCGCCCCGCCCATGGAGGCCTTCGAAACGGTACGCCACGACCTGCCCATGCTGAGCCTCGCCAACGGTTTCGACGAGGGAGAGATCCGGGAGTTCGACCGCCGGGTCCGCCGCATGCTCAAGATGGACGCGGTCATCGAGTACGTGGGGGAACCCAAGATGGATGGCCTGGCTATCGAGATCCGCTACGAAAACGGCCTCCTCACCCGGGGGGCCACCCGGGGAGACGGCCTCACGGGCGAGGACGTAACGGCCAATATCCGCACCATCGGGGCCATCCCCCTCCGGCTGAGGGGCGACGAACTGCCCATGCCGCGGAGGCTCGATGCCCGTGGCGAGATCTTCATGCCCATCGAGGGGTTCAAGAAACTGAACGAACAGCGTAGGAAGGAGGGCCAACCGGAATTCTCCAACCCGAGGAACGCGGCGGCCGGCTCCCTCCGCCAGCTCGACTCCCGCATCACCGCCTCCCGGCCGCTGGACATCTACTTCTACGGCGTCGGCGTCGTGGATGGGCTCTCGTTCGAAACCCACTGGGAGATCCTGAAGACCCTGCCCAAGTTCGGGCTGAAGACCAATCCCCACGCCCGGATCTGCCGGGGCATCGAGGAGGCCTTGACCTACTACCGGGAGATGCTGAAACTGCGGGAGGAGCTGCCCTACGAGATGGACGGGATCGTCCTCAAGGTCAACTCCCTGGCACTGCAGCGGGAGCTGGGCGAAGTCTCCCGGAGCCCCCGCTGGGCCATCGCCTACAAGTTCCCGGCCAGCCAGGAGATGACGCAGATCCTCGACATCATCGTCCAGGTGGGACGCACCGGGGTCCTCACCCCCGTGGCCGTCATGCGGCCCGTGGAGGTGGAGGGCGCCGTCGTGAGCCGCGCCACGCTCCACAATGCCGACGAGATCGAGCGCAAGGACATCCGGATCGGCGACTGGGTCATCGTCCAGCGGGCGGGCGGGGTCATTCCCGAGGTGGTCCAGGTCGTCACGTCGAAACGGGGGCCTGATGTCCGCCCTTTCAAGTTCCCCGAGACCTGTCCCGTCTGCGGGTCGCCGGTGGTCCGCCTGCCGGGGGAGGCCTCCCACCGCTGCATGGGGATCTCGTGTCCCGCCCAGCTTAAGGCCAAGATCCGCCACTTCGCCTCCAAGCGGGCCATGGACATCGACGGCCTGGGCCAAAAGCTGGTCGAGCAACTGGTGGACAAAGGCCTGGTGAAGGACTTCGCCGATCTCTACCATTTGAGACTGGAGGAGATCGCGAACTTGGAGCGGATGGGCGAGAAGTCGGCCCAAAACCTCCTCGATGAAATCGAAAAGAGCAAGCAGACAACCCTGCCCCGCTTTCTCTACGCCCTGGGGATTCCGCTGGTAGGGGAGCACCTCGCCCAGGTAGTAGCGGAACACTTCGGCGGCCTAGAAGCCCTGATGGCGGCCGACGAAGAATCCCTGACAGAAATCAACGAGATTGGCCCCCAGGTGGCCCGGAGCCTCCGCACCTTCTTCGACAACCCGCAGAACCGGGAGGTCATCCGGCGGCTGCGGGAGGCGGGAGTTCGGTGGACGCCCCCCAAAAAAACAGAAGACCTTCCCCTCGCCGGCGAGGTCTTCGTCTTCACCGGGGCGCTTCCCGACATGACCCGCGACGAGGCCAAGGCGATCGTGGAACGCCTCGGGGCCCAGACGGCCAACCAGGTTTCCAAAAAGACCACCTGCGTCGTGGCGGGGGAGAAGGCCGGTTCCAAGCTGGAGAAGGCCAAGGCCCTGGGGATAAAGATTTTGACTCCCGAAGCGTTTCTGTCTATAATCCGTAAATATACGGGAGAACAGACCTGATGCCACAAAACGAATTGACAAATTCAAGACCTGACCCCAATGGGGGGTTCCAAACGATCGGCATTGCCGGGAAGCCCCACAAGGACGACGTCAAGCGCACCGCCTCCAAGCTGACAAACTGGCTCCAGAAACACGGCATTGAGGTGGTGTTGGAGGACCATCTGGGCGACAGTGCGCCGGTGCCTCTCCCCTCGCGGGAAGAACTGCCCCGCCATGCGGACATGATCATCGTCCTGGGAGGCGACGGGACCCTTCTGAGCGTGGCCCGCGCAGTGGGCGACGACAAGGTCCCCATCCTCGGCATCAACATGGGCGGCCTGGGGTTCCTCACCGACATCACCCTCTCGGAGATGTTTCCCCTCCTCAAGGAGATCCTGGAGGGCAACTACACAGTCCGGCGGCGGATGCTGCTGAAGACCACCATCACCCGAAAGAGCGGCACCCAGAAGACCTTCCAAGCCCTCAACGACGTGGTCATCAATAAGGGCGCCCTGGCCCGCATCATCGACATCAAGGCAGCCATCAACGGGGAATACCTCACCACCTACCGCTCGGACGGGCTTATCGTCTCCACGCCCGTCGGCTCCACGGGATACTCCCTCTCCGCCGGCGGTCCCATCGTCTGCCCCGGTGTCAACGGCATCATCATCACGCCCATCTGCCCCCACACCCTGACCAACCGCCCCATCCTCATCAAGGAGGACGACACTGTGACCCTGACGCTGCTTTCCAAGGAGGACGAGGTCATCGTGACGGTGGACGGCCAGGTAGGGCACCCCATCGGCTACGAGGACACGGTGGAGATCTCCAAGTCGGACAACACCATCGCCATGATCGTCCCCCCTGGCAAGAGTTACTATGAGATCCTGAGAACCAAGCTGAAGTGGGGAGAGCGATAGGGCATGCTCACCTTCCTGCGGGTCAAGAACCTCGCCCTCATCTCGGACATCGAGCTGGAACTTGAACCGGGCCTGACCGCCCTGACGGGCGAGACGGGGGCGGGCAAGTCCCTGCTCATCCAGGCCATCTCGCTGCTGACGGGGAAACGCCCCAGCGAGTCGCTCCTGCGCCGGGGTGCCTCCCGGGCGGTGGTGGAGGGGATCTTCTCCCTGGACGAGGGGCTCCGGCGGGCCCTCGAGGAGGCGGGTTACCCCGTGGAGGACGGGGTGCTTCACGTCCGCCGCGTCATCCGGAGAGACGGCCCCAACCGCGCCGAGATCAACGGGGAGACGGCCACTCTCGCCACACTCCGCTCCCTTCTGGGCAACCGGCTCCAGATCTCCGGCCAGCACGAACACACCACCCTGCGCGATCCCGAGGTCCAGCTATGGATGCTGGACGCCTACGCCGGGCTCCAGGACGAGCGGGCCCGGTTCGCCGAACGCTACCGGCGTTTCCGGGAGACGGAAGCCGAGATCACCCGCCTCACAAAGAGGCGCGAGGAGGAGAAAAAAGACCGGGAGCTTTTCGCCTTCCAGGTCCGGGAGATCGACGAGGCGGGTCTCTCCCGGGAGGAATACGACCAGCTCAGCGAGGAGAAGGCCGTCATGAACCACGCGGAAACCCTCCTGAAACACCTCCAAGAAGCCCTGGACCTCCTTTATGACCGGGAGCCCTCCGCCGTCACCCAGGTCCAGAACGCCCTGCAGCACCTGGAGGCCATCACCACCATCGACGCCCGGATGGAGGAATCCCTGAAGAACCTGCGGGAGGCTGAGGTCTTCCTCGACGAGGTCGTGGGTGCGCTGCAGCGCTACGGCACCAAGATCGAATTTGACCCCCAGCGCCTCGAGGAGGTGGAGGAGCGGTTGGCCGCCTACGCCGCGTTGATGAAGAAATACGGCGGCAGCGTGGAGGCTGTCCTCGAAACCGAGACGAACCTGAGGCAGCGGCTCGCCCGATCGGAAACCCTCGACGAAGAAATCGCCGCGCTCACGGAGAAAAAGGCGACCCTTGCGGCGGAACTCATCGAGGCGGGACGGGCACTTTCCAAAAAACGGAGGGCGGCGGCGGAGACATTCTCAAAAAAAATGACTGATTCCCTCAAGGAACTGGGGATGGCCACCGCCACCTTTCGGGTCGTCTTCATCCCCGAACCCTTCCCCGACGATCCGGAAATCTCCGCGGCCGGTGAAACGGGATTCGACGCCGTCTCCTTTCTCTTCTCCGCCAACAAGGGGGAACCGCCCCTTCCCATCCGGGACGTGGCCTCGGGCGGGGAACTCTCCCGGATTCTCTTGGCCGCCAAGGCCCTCATCACCGGCGGTCTTGCCACCCAAACCATCGTCTTCGACGAGGTGGACGCCGGCATCGGCGGGCGCGTCGCGGACATCGTGGGGCGGCGGATCGCGGAAATCGCCCGGGAAACCCAGGTCCTCTGCATCACCCACCTGCCCCAGATCGCCGCCTATGGGGACCATCACCTCCTCATCACCAAGGCCGAAACCGCCGATCACACCCAAATCGGCGTCAAACCCCTGGCAGACGGGGAACGCGTGGCGGAACTGGCCCGGATGCTGGGAGGGGAAACCATCACCGACACCACCCGCCGGCACGCCGAGGAGCTCTATGCGGCGGCGCGGTCCCGGAAAGGAACACCACCATGATCCGAAAAGCCTACATCACCGACGTCGTTGAGATCCAGGCCCTCGTCAACCTCTACGCAGAGCGGGGTGACATGCTCCCCCGCGCACTCCACGACCTCTACGACAATCTGCGGGACTTCTTCGTCTACGAAAAGGCCGGGAAGATCGTCGGGGTCTGCGCCCTGCACATCACGTGGGAAAACCTGGCCGAGATTCGCTCCCTGGCGGTGAGGCGGGAAGAGACGGGGCAGGGAATTGGCAAACGCCTCATCGAGGCCTGCCTGGACGAGGCCCGGGAGTTGAAGGTCAAACGGGTCTTCGCCCTCACCTACATCCCCGAATACTTCGAGCTCCACGGCTTCCGTCAGATCGACAAGGCCACCCTGCCCCACAAGATCTGGCACGACTGCCTCAACTGCGTCAAGTTCCCCAACTGCGACGAACAGGCGGTGATTAGGGAGATAAACTAAAGTTCGCGGTTCTGAGCTTTTTTTAAATCGTCAGCCATGAAACCGTAAAGCGTGATTTCCCCCTATAGCCTTTTACCCCTCACCTCTCACCCACCAATGAGATAAACGAAACAAGCGAGATCAACGAAAACAACCTGCCTTTTTATCGGAATTGTAGGGCCGCTTCACAGAGCCTTTCGCTCAGGGTCCAGAGCCGCTCCTGGGTGGGGATGTCGTAGGCGACAGCGGCCGGGCGGGCGGGGGCGCGGCCCACGAAGTAACGGCCCGCCACTCCGGCTACCTCGGGGCTGTCCATGAGATAAACGGGAGTTTCCGCTCCCCTTTCCACCGGCGCGCCGATGCCGCCCCATCCCGCCTTGAGGAGCTTGGTGTTGATGACGCCGGGATGGAG
>JAOZMY010000100.1 GCA_029934085.1 bacterium
GGAACTGAACCATTTTCTGAACGTTCTTGACAAGATTCATGAATAAATCTGTAGCGACATCGACTCTCAAGATCCACTTCCCGGAACTTGGAAAATCCATCGATACGATCCTGCGACCAGAAAAGGGAGAGACATAAGCACGGCTTATGGTAGGGCGGTGTGTAGACAGAACTGCCTTAACGTCTTCCATGTTCTCCAAGGAAATTCCCTTGAAACCTTCGAGAGACTTACGGAAGACTACGGAAATCTTCCCGTTTTTGTCCAACAAATAAAAAGTTGATTCAATAGGAAGGTAGGATAGGCCCATCTTTTTTACATATTCTTCGGCCTCTTTCGGGTCTTCCGGAATCTGGAGGGCCATACGGGAAAGATAGTTGAAAATACTCGTCTGTTTCTCCAAAACGATATCCGACACCATCTGGGTCATCTGCTTTAAGTATAAAGACAAGTCACGCTTTGTATGGCGCGACTCATGAATCCCCATACTTACGGCAAGCACCACCATGACAAGCAAGAACATAATGGTCAACCAAAAAGTCAGAGTCACCTTGAGGGATTTCACTTCACTTCCTCCAGGGTCTCCATACGACCATCAGCCGTCAACCCAACCAGCCACAGGATGCGGTGGGGATCTCCATACTCATCCAAGCTCAGGGAATCGATCACCCCTTCAAAACGCGCGTTCGTCATAGCCTCTTTTAACGCTAAAGAGGTTAGACTCTTCGCCTTGATCAATCCTTCTCCTATAACCTTCACCGCCTCATACCCCAGGGCGTTTCGCACATTTGGCGCCATTCCCATCTCTTTCAGTTTTTTTACGAATCTTTGAAAAGGTGGGTAAGGATTATTGGGGCGCACAAAAGTAAAGAGCTTCATCCCACCCACAGCTCCACCACCAAAGAGATAAAGGTCCTCGGTTTGTGCCCAAGTCGTGCCGTAAAAGGCAACCCTGCACCCCGCACGTCTAATACTCTGAGCCATAAAGGCCGTAACCGAAGGATTCGTAATAAAGAGAATTGCCTCAGGATTCAGCTGGGGTATTTCCTCCCCCTTAAGGGGGTACGATTGATCAGTATCTGAATTTATAAAAAACGGAGAGAACACTCCCGGGGAATAGGTCTTCAGCTTCTCATAAAGATCCAACGAAAACATATCGTTGGAACGATCAACAACGCAAAGAACCCTTTGCGTGTTCAACCGTTTGAAATAACCAACGATTTTTTTTCCTAAGATATCGTCATAAAACGTCGTCCGCACGAACAAATCGTCTTTTCCGGTTAATCTGGAGGAGGCGCAAGCCGGACCTACTAAGAGCACCCCCTTCCCCGTCACGATGGGATAGGCCAAGAGGGTATCTCGGGCATTCCGGTGGCCAATAATTGCCACGACTCCCTTTTCAATGAGGTCGAGGTCCGCCTTTTCAATTCCCTTGGCCGTTCCCATGTCATTACGAACGAGTAGCTTTAAGTGATGTCCATGGATCCCCCCCGAACGATTGATCTCATCCACAGCGAGCAAAGCCCCATCACGAACATAAACGGCCATACTCCCACCAGGTCCGGAGAAATTCATGGAGAAACCAATAAGGATCGGAGACTTCTCACACCCAAGAATCAGAGTAATGGAAACGATCAACCCGACGAGAAAAAATCCACCCCTCAAGCGTCTGGCTGTCATCGAACCACGGATAGAACGGAGGAAAAACCTTTTGGCTCGGATAAGGGCGGTCATCTCAACCTAAACCTTATGGTCATTCGTTATGGGGTACAAGTAATGGTTCCACTTAAAAAAACCACCTTGTCTCTCTACCCTTTAACAATCGCGAAGAATCTCCCGGATAACCTGAAGTCTTTCCAATTAACACCATCAAGCATAGAATAATTACCCTAACTCCCCTTAACACCTACCATAGGCTCGCAGTTCATTCAACAATCATAGGGGAGATATTCCAATTTCCCCTCAATTTGATATAGTTTTGTCATGTTCATATCTATAAAAGCACCAACCATTCACCAGAGGTTCTCCCAACCTCTCTCGGTTAGCTCATGGAATACAACAGTATAGACTTTTTAACAACAGCGATCGCAGCGGCAAGGAAGGCAGGCCGGATCCAGATTGACCGCTTCCATCGTCCAAAGGAAGTGTTCTATAAAGGGGCTATCGACCTTGTAACTGACGTGGATAAAGAATCGGAGGACGTGATTCTCTCTCTGCTGAAGGAGACCTACCCTGACACGGATATCTTGTCAGAGGAGACCCCTTTCAAATCATCTGATTCCCCGCTCTTATGGATCGTGGATCCCCTGGACGGGACCACAAACTACGCCCACGGATATCCCTGTTTCAGCGTTTCGATCGCTCTCCAAAAAGAAGGGCTCACCCACCTCGGTGTCGTATACAATCCGGTGACAGATGAATGTTATACGGCTATCCGCGGGGAAGGTGCCTACAAAAACAACCTGCCCCTAAAAGTATCCCGCACGGAAAAGATCGAGCAAGCCCTTCTTTGCACAGGATTCCCTTATGACGTGGGAACCTCCCAGCGAAACAACCTCAGAGAATTCACCACGATCATCCAACATGCACAAGGTGTCAGACGGGATGGTAGCGCTGCCCTCGACCTCTGCCGGGTCGCGGAAGGGGCCTTCGACGGATTCTGGGAACTGAAACTCAAGCCATGGGACGTGGCAGCGGGGGTCCTCATCGCCACAGAAGCGGGAGGGATTGCAACCACCTTTGACGGAGGTCCCTTCGACCCCTTTGCTGATACCATCTTATGCACAAACGGTCTGATCCATAACGCGTTGAAGACACTCCTCAATGAGCAAACATAATCAACTTCTGACCCGCAGGAACTGGCTAGCAAAGGTAACAAAAGGCATTGTCGGCATCGGATTTTCCCTCATCCTCCCTCGGACGAGGCTCAGTCAAGCCGCCGAGACCATTCCCATCCCCGAGAAAAAAGGCTCCATCGGAGCCACATTCGAAAACGAAACCATGACCTTCACGGCGGGATTCTTCATATTTCCCCAGGCCGGAGATGCTGTGATAAAACTCGTTCGGTTGAACGAAAAGGGGCGATATCGGGGAACCATCTCCGGCAAAACCCGAGGGGTTATTGGGTTTTTAACCCGCCACAGGGAAGACACCCACATCAGTGAGCTGAAGGAAAACAAAGAGAAGAACCGGTTCATCTGCACTAAACTGATCCGTGACACAAAGATTGGAAAGGATCACACTGTCAAAATCTTTGAGATGGACTACGAAAAACGTCAAATGACGGTTACACGAATCAAAAGAAAAAGGAAAAGTGTTCACATCAAACCGATTCCACCCGGGATTATCTACGACGACCCCTTGACGGCGTTCTACAACTTCCGCTTCGGGAGTTATGGTCCAGTCCGATACGGAAACCGCTACAAGATCGACACGATCCCCGGGAAAAAGGTGAAACATATCTTTCTCAAGGTGGCCTCCAAAGAGGAAACCGAGCAAAAAAAGAAGAGCTTTCCTTTTTCAGACCAGGCGAAATATCTTTTTTATCTTCGGATCGCTCCGGATATCATCAAGTCAAAAAGGGGGGAAATCGAGGGGTGGACAACTTCAGGACTCATTCCCCTCTATGGCGTGGCCAAAGATGTCATCTTTTTTGGAGACGTAAAGGGGAAACTCGTTCATTACACGAAAGGACCGCTTCCTCAACCCCCTTTGTAAAGGATGGAATTCTTTTCGACCCATTCTTCCAGTTGCTGGATCGAACGCTTTGTTGCGCCACGGTATTTCTCAAACATCTGAAAGCTTTTTTCGCGAACCTGCCCCCGCCATTTCGGGTCTCCTAAAAGCCGAGAGAGGAGAGTTGACAGCTCATTGGCATCCGACACCTCAAATGCAACGGCTTCTTTCAATGTAATTTCTCTGATCTCCCTGAAATTCTCCATTTTCGGTCCAAAGATCGTCGGAACACCATACCGGAGCGGCTCCAGGGGATTATGCCCCCCAATTGGTGCCAAACTTCCCCCCACGAAGGCCACAACTCCCAGTTGATACAAGCGGACGAGTTGGCCCAGTGCGTTCACCAATAGGATGTCCCAGGGCTCGGAGAGAGAGCCCTTTCCATTCCACACGGAAAAAGGAAGTTCACGGGAACGAAGTATCTCCTCAAATTGCGGTAACGCGTATAAATGACGGGGAATAACGATCCACTTGATGCGGGGAAACGATTTCTTCAGTTCTTGAAAAGCGTCGATTAGGATGGGGAATTCCTCAGGATGGATACTCCCAGCCACCCAAACAAACTCCCCTTCCTTTAAATGGAGGGTTACGCGAAGGCGCCGGGCCTTCGCGGCATTCATAGGTGTGAAAGGAGCGTCGAATTTTACATTTCCAGTCACATGAACCCTATCTGAGCGGGCCCCTAGGGCCACCATCCTCTTTGCGTCCTCTTCCGTTTGAACCAAAAAAAGCTCGACGCATCTCAGGACATGCCGGAAAAAAAAGCGAAAGATCTTATAGCGTTTGAAAGACCTATCGGAAATACGGCCGTTGAAAAGGGCGATGCGAACACCTCGTCTCCGCAAACAAAAAAAGAGGTTGGGCCAAAGCTCTGTCTCCGCCACGAGAAAGAATTCCGGCCGGCACTTCCGCACAACGGGACAAACCGCCCAAACGAAATCGAGGGGGAGAAGGAAAACCTTCTTGGCTTTCTTGATCAAAACCTTCGCCTGTTTCTTCCCCACCGGGGTACTGGCAGAAAAAACCAATTCGTAACGTTGAAACCTCTCTGCCAACTCCCCGCAAATCGGCTCGGAAACCTTTACCTCCCCGAGAGACGCCGCGTGTACCCATATTGACGGTCCCTGCATAGGTTCCTTGAAGACCTCCGAGATTCCCAAACGCTCCAACAATCCTTTTCGGAAACGCTCGTTAACCACAAGGAGAATCCCCCACAAGGGGAGAAATAGGATCAGTAAGAGAGTTTGCAACAAATTATAAAGAAAGGCCATGTAACCTCTACTTCCTTTTACCCACGATTCTACGCTCTCTCATCGTCTTCCCAAACACCTGTTTCGCAATAATGTTCGACCTTACCCGTCATCTGACGCATCTTGGCCTCAAGCTGCCGGCGCATGATCTCTCTTTCCTCTTTTCCTACCTCACGCGGAACCCAAAACGGACTTCCATAAAAAAAAACACCCTTTGAGAAAGGGTAAGGAAAGATAAATCGATCCCACGAAGAAAACACCTTTTTCTTCGTTGCAGAAAAAATAACGGGAATGATAGGAGCTCCGGATTGTCGGGCCAGTTCAATCACACCCAACTGGACCGTGTGTCTCGGGCCTTTGGGGCCATCCGGCGTCAAGACCACCTTATACCCATCCGCCAGCGCCTTGAGACCTCCCCTCATGGCACTCAAGGCCCCACGCGTGGTCGATCCTCGAAAACTTCCGAGACCAAACAGACGAATGATTCTGCTGATCAGCTCCCCGTCCCGGTGCCTGCTCACCATGACCTTGGCGTTCCTTCGATAGGAAGAAACGGGCATCATCAGCATATGTCCGTGCCAGAAGACGCTGATAAAGGGCCGCCCTTCCCTGTCGTAACTGGCTATCGTTCCCACATCACCTTTTTCCTCGAATCGCATGGTCCAACTCAGGACCTTGATCACAACGTAGCCCACGTAGGGAAGGAAGGAAATGGTTAACCTATTCCGCAGCCGTTTCCAAAAGGTATCCATCTCTCACCTGAAGATCAAAAAGCTGACGATAGTGTCCACCTGCCGTAAAGAGGCTTTGATGGGTCCCCTCTTCGACAATCCGCCCATTCTCCAAGACATAAATACGATCCGCTCCCACAACCGTGGAGAGGCGATGGGCCACCACAAGAACGGTTCGGCTCGCCATCAGGTTGTTCAAACCCTTCTGAACCTCCACCTCCGCCTCCGCGTCCAGTGAAGACGTCGCCTCGTCGAGGATAAGAAGAGGGGCATTCTTCAACATGGCGCGGGCTATAGAAATCCTCTGCCTCTCTCCCCCGGAGAGCTTCACGCCCTTTTCACCAATGATTGTGTCATACCCCTGCGGGAGTTTAACGATAAAATCATGGGCGTTGGCCAGCTTACTCGCCTCAATAATCTTCTCCATTGGTACATCCTGGTCCCCATAAGCGATATTGTTTCGGACCGTGTCATTGAAAAGGATAATTTCCTGCGTCACCATGGCAACCTGGGCCCGCAGGGAAGAAATCCTGAATCGACGGATATCCGTCCCGTCAAAAGTGATCCGGCCTTCCGTGACATCGTGAAATCTCGGGATCAGATTGAGAAGAGTCGACTTCCCGCTCCCACTCTTCCCCACGAAGGCCACCATTTCACCCCGTTTAACCCTGAAGGTAATATCCTTCAGGGCCATTTCCTCGTCGTAGGCAAATCCCACATGGTCGAAAGCGAGGGTCTTCCAATCCGGTGAAAACTCTATGGCATCCGGGGCCTCGGTCACCAGGGGTTGAATGTCCATCACATCAAAGATCCTACGGGCCGCCGAAAGCCCTTCCTGCACCACGCTGTTGGATTTGTTGATCTTCTTGATGGGCTGATAGAGCATGAACAAGGCCGTCATAAAGGAAAAAAAGGTTCCTGGAGTTGCGTGACCTTTCAAAACCTGAAACCCACCGATCCAGATAATCGCGGCAATCCCAAGCCCCCCAAGGGTCTCCATTACCGGGGAAGACAGAGCTCGAACCTTCTGAATCTTCATGTAGATTCTAAAGAGGCGCTCGTTCTCCACGCTGAAGCGGTCCTTTTCGTAGTCCTCCATCCCGAAGGCCTTGACGATACGAATACCTGTAATGGCCTCATGGATCAGCATGGACAAATCACCGATCGTTTCCTGGCTCCGCGTGCTGAACTTGAAGAATTTTCGACCGAAGGCCACAATGGGATAGACGGCAATGGGAAGGATGAGCATGGCGATACACGCCAACTGCCAGTTACGGTAAAAAACGACAAAGATGAGGCCAACGATGGTAAAGAAGTCCCTCAATAAACTCGTTACTGCCCCAGAGACGGCCCCCCGCAAAAGGTTGACATCGTTGATGAGGCGGGAAAGGATTGCCCCCGTAGAATTCTTGTAAAAGTAGGACAAATCGAGATCTTGTAGATGAAAGTAGAGGTCTCTCCGGATATTGGCCACGATCCTCTGGCCGATATAGGCCATGAGATACCTCTGGCCATACATGGCCACACCTTTCAAAAGATAAAGGACGATGACAATCACCGGAAGAATCATGAGCTTGAAAACATCCTTGTTCAAAAAGATATCGTCAAGGACTGGCTTAACAAGGTAGGCCGAAAAGGCTGTCGTGAACGCCACGACCACCATACAGATCATTGCAACGATCAGGCGCCCCATGTAGGGTTTTACATAACCGTAAAGGCGCTCGATTTCCGGGTGTTTACGCAGGGATGGCTGCCACATAACGATAGATAACCTCGGCCGTTCTCTGGGAAGCCCCTGGCTCCCCTAATTTTTCTCTGATTTGTTTCAATTCCTCTCTTATCTTCCGTAACTTACCGGGTTCACCCAACAGGGCCCGACACGTAGCCACAATCTTCTCAGG
>JAOZMY010000101.1 GCA_029934085.1 bacterium
TTGTTTCGTTTTTACATGCTTCACCATTAACAAAAGTGTCACGGAAAGGGCCAGTGCAAGCAAGATACGGGGCACAATGATCCACCGGGCCATCCCCCCTACCACGACGAAGATGAGCGTGTCTTCCACCACGGCGTGGCAGGTGGCGAGAAAGAGTCCCAGAAACCACAAGTCCGAGGCCTTCAGGGCCTTTTCCTTCGAGATCTTGATAATCACTCCCGCCCCGTAGGCAATTCCCAGAAAGATCCCCGTAAATAAAGGAATCAGGGTGTGAGGAGAAACCCCCATCTTGTTTACACGGCTTTCATCTCCAAAGGCTCCGAATCGCCTCCACCACGGAAGAGCCCGGATACACTCATAGACAACGAGCAAAGGAACGATAATCAGCAGAAGCCGAAGTGAGAGCTTCAGTGCTCCGATAAGGGGGTGTAATAATAATGTTTCCAGGGAAATCACCGGGCTCATTCAACCTCCCATCAAAAACCGGCTCACCAGCCACCCAACGATTCCGGAACTGGCTAAACGCAAGAAAGCCAGCCGGATTGCCGGCATCCTGGCTTCTTTGAGGACCGCTGTTTCGACGATGAGATTATGGGAAATCCCCAGCATCAACCCGATCAATGTGATCTGGGGGATGCTCAAATGAAGGGGAATCATCACGGCAATGGCCGCATAGAGATTGACGAGATTTCCCGTTACGAGGACAAATCCCGCCTCCCCGGGAAGCCCCCAAATCTTCATAACCGGAGCCAGGACATGTCCCAGCCATCCCAGCACCGGGGTGAGCTTGAGCCACTCAATCAAAAAATAGAATGGAATGATGATCCGGACAAGCCGAAAGGTGGTAGAAAGCCCCGATTTCAGGCCGGTCGTAATGGCCTCTTTCCAGGGATATCCCCTGTTACCATCGGTCTTGTCCAAAGATACCGTCATCGAAATCGACCGGCAATTACGCTCATCGCAAGTTTTCAACATACCATTCGATGGAGGCTTTTAAGCCCTCCTCCACCGAAAATTCCGGGGAATAATCGAGCCAGGTCTGCGCCACCTCGATCCCAGCCAGGCTGTGCTTCACATCCCCCGGACGGGGCGGTCCGAAAACGGGTTCAAGTAACTCCACGCCGTCCTTATACGACGACAGGAGCGTCTTGAGGTGGCCCAAGAGAGTATTCAGGTCCATCCTCTCTCCACAGGCTATATTAAAGACCTTCCCTTCAGCCCCTTTCGCCTCGCAGGCAAGGAGATTTGCCTTGACCACGTTTCCCACGTAAGTAAAATCGCGGCTCTGGGTCCCATCCCCGAAAATAGTGGGAGATTCCCCCTTGAGAAGCTGGCGAATGAAGATCGGAATCACAGCGGCGTAATCGGAAAAAGGATCCTGCCGCGGGCCGAATACATTGAAATACCGCAGGGAAACAATCTCCAGGCCGTAGAGATCCGTAAAAACAGAGGCATAATGCTCCCCTACAAGTTTCGAAACAGCGTAAGGAGACTTGGGAGCCGGGGTCATGCTTTCGACCTTCGGCAAGGTTTCACTGTCCCCATAGACGGACGAGGAAGAGGCATAGACGACCCTTTTGACGGCGGATTCCCGCGCTGCGATGAAGACGTTGAGAGTCCCTGTCACGTTGACATCATGGGTTGTCAGAGGATCGTCCACGGAACGCTGAACAGACCCAAGGGCGGCCTCGTGGAACACGAAATCGACCCCTTTCATCAGGCTTCGCATCGTTTCGAGGTCTCGTATATCCGCTTTGAAGAACGAAAACTGCTCGTTTAATTCCACGTCTGCAATATTTTCTATTTTTCCCGTTGAGAGGTTATCCACGCACAAGACAGTGTGTCCCCTTTCCAACAGGGCGTCGACAAGATGAGACCCAATAAACCCCGCGCCGCCCGTGACCAAGTAAGTCGCCATTATCTCTCCTTTTACGTGTCCATTTCCCACGAATGTGGAAGCCTACAGATCCCCACGTCCTTGACCCTACTGCGAATAGCAAAGGCCGTATGGTGTTGCAGGTAATCGAAAGGATAGCCATCCTCTGCGTGAATGGCCACATCCAAAAAATAGGTTCCTTCAATCAATGTGTTCTCTTCTATGATAAAGCGGACCCTTCCTTCATTTCTGCTCAGAGAAATGGGTATTTTTTCGATGTCGGTGTTGGTCCCGTAGCAGCAGATATTGTCCGCGGTGAAAATCCCCACGCCAAAAACGACGGGTTGCGGGGGTTTTTCGTTAACACGATAGGAAATTTCAATGATTGTCGTTTCTCCCAGATTATAAATAGACTGTTCCTGCCCTTCCCTGGTCAGTAGCCTTACCTTCGTGATTTCGATCTGGCGATCCCCCCACCGTTTTCCAAGAAGATTCGTTCCTACCTGGTGGGCCGCCTCGAAGGTTTTTTCCTCGTCTTCCTTAACGTTTTCTCGATACCGATCGATAATACGCCGGGGTTCCCCCCGATCAGCCACCTCCCCCTTGTTGAGCCAGATGGCCTCGTCGCACCACTTCTCCACAGCCGACATGTCATGCGTCACCATGACGATGGTCTTCATGGCCGCCCTGAATTGTCGGATGACCTCTTTACACTTGTGACCGAACGACTCATCCCCTACGGCGAGGACCTCGTCGATCAAGAGGATCTCCGGATCCACATGGACCGCGACCGAAAATCCCAGCCGCATATACATTCCGGAGGAATAGGTCCGAACCGGCATGTCGATAAAGTCCTCCAGTTCGGCAAATCGAACGATCTGGTCGAATCGCTCGCGAATCTGCTGCTTCGTCAATCCCAAGAGGATACCGTTAATGTAGACGTTCTCACGTCCCGTGAATTCCGGATGAAACCCGGCGCCCAGCTCGATGAGAGAAGATAGCTTTCCATTGACCTTGATCGTCCCCGAATCCGGCCGGTAAATTCCGGCGATGAGTTTCAGGAGGGTGCTTTTACCGGAACCGTTCTTCCCGATGATCCCAATGGTCTTTCCGCGCGGGACCGTCAAGGAGATGTCATTCAACACCTCGATGTAACGCCCCTTCTTGGGAACACGCCGCTTTCGAAGGAGAAAATCTTTCAAGGTCACGTAGTTACTCTTCAAAACGGTTCGTTTGAATCGCTTCGAGACGTGCTGAAGTTCGATGGCGGCTTCGCTCATATATCCTCTGCGAACGATTCACGATAGGTGTTGAAGATAGCGTTTCCGACAACGATCACGATAATCCCAAGGGCTATAAGTCCGCCTAAAACCTTTATGTTGGGGAACCGGTTATAAAAAAAGACATCCTGATACATCAATGTCAACAATGCCATGGGATTAAAGTCCACGAGAAAGCGGAAACGTTCAGGAATCTGCTTCAAAGGGTAGATGATTGGGCAAACGAAAAACCAAAGGGTCAGTAGATTTCCGAGAATATGCGTTAGGTCCCTGAAATGGACGTTCATCGCGGAAAGCGCCAAAACCAGGCCCAGAGTAAAGAGGAACTGCGCAAACAGGATGGCCGGGAGAACGATTAAGGGCCATCCGGGAATCACATGGCTTGCCCAGAGAAAAATGAAAAGAATAGGCAGGCTTAGCAGGAAATTTATCAAGTTGGAAAAAAGCGTCACCATGGGGAGAATCTGGGGAGGGAAAAAGGCCTTGGTAATGAGATCGCCCCGCCCCACAATGCTGTTGACCCCTTCCAATAGCGAGGCCGAAAACCATATCCACGGCAGAAGACCGCAGAACATGAACACGGGGTAGTGTTCCATCTGGATTCGCATGTAAACCGAAAAGACCAGGGCGTAGACCGCCATCAAGAGAAGGGGGTTAAGAAAAGACCAGAAAAATCCGAGCACGGACCCACGGTAGCGGAGCTTGAGCTCTTTGACTACCAAGGTCCATATGAGGGCCCGATACCTATACAGATCCCGGATATCGAGGGCAAGGGTCTTTAAAACTGCCATGACGCAATCCTATCTCCGCGATCCGTAACATACACAATGGGCATTGACCTACTCGTCTCCCATACCTTCCGAAAAAGGGCTTTCGCTGAAGGTGCCTTAGGGAAGGCCTCTCGATAGCCTCGAAGAAAACGGTATCTCATGCTTCGGGAAATCTCCTTCGGGACACTCGTGTTAAGCTGAACAAGATTTTTCAGGATCAACTTCTCGGGGAGCGACTTATAAACCTTTACGTGATCGTAGTCCAGCAATTTAACCTCCAAACGGCCATCCTTTTCCACAAGCATCAAATTACAGGCCTTCATATCCGCATGAAAAATCCCTTTCCTATGGAGACGTCCCAGCAATTCTCCCACGGCCTGCACAACCTCCCTCTGTAACCTTACATCTCCCCGCGTAGCCCCCGAAATCAGCCTGTCGAGTTTCCGGTCCAGCTCTACCCCCTGGACGGCCTCCATAAAAAGAAACCCGCCCCGCCGCGTCCTAACCATTGCGTAGGGAATCGCCACCGGAATCCCACGTGCAACGAGGGCGTTCCCGCCTTTCCACGCCCGCAACACACGCCCACCGCGAAGATACTCCTTCAACGGGTCCAATCCACCCCGTTTCCGATACCATTTCACGCAAAGGGGGACGCTCCAGGCATCGTCCATTTTAAGAATCACAGATTCCGGCGCATTTTTCAAGGCATCCGCGGGTTGGGTTCTATATTTACGATCGAAGGCTCCAAGAATGGAAAGGATCCGTTCAGGTGTCAATTCCCTTCGCGCGGCGATTCTAAGCCCTTTCCCCTGGAACTGGTAAAACTGGGAGCTATCCTTCATACAGCGTTTCGCGCGGCTTGCCTCGTGGCGACGTCGCAGTTCCCCCTGTCGTCGCCATATCTTGTCCTTCAATCCGTCCGGCAAGGCGTTATGCGTGGTTTCCCGATACCCTTTCAGAAGTTCGTCTATCCCCTCTTCCCCCACGAAAGGCGAGAGAGAAGCCACCAAATGGGCAAGACCTTCCACGCGATCCTTCTCACTCAACTCTTTTCTAAAGGTCAATGGATAGAGGTCCACTAATACCATCGAGGCATCTTCCAGAACCAGCAGGTTTCCCGCGTGGTAATCGCTATGAACTCCCCCTCGGGCGTGAAGCAGGGCCGTTATCTCCCCAGCGTTCCACATGAGATGCTGCCGCCTCTCGGGAGGGATGTTTTTCTCCTTTTCAAGATAATCATAGAGGGAAATTCCCTCTATGTAACGGTATCCCAAGAGGCATTCCGAGACCTTAAACCCCTTCCGACGCTCGAGAAGGAACAGCGGCGAAGCAATGGGTATTCCACGCTCGGCGGCCGCAAGGGCATGAGCCAGCTCCCTGACACCGTAGGAGGCAAAAAGTCCCTTCAGGACCCTGGTAAATTTCGGGGCATGAAACGATTTGACAAGAACGGGAGATTCCAGAACAGGCAGTCGCGTTTTATACACACTCCTGTGCCGATTTTCCTTTATGATATGCGTCGAGGGTTCAGACCGGATTGCCTCCTCGGTCAGTTCCAGAATGGCATCACGAAACCCTTCCAAATCGGGTGACACCCAAGTGACGGTTTTCCCGTTCTCGTCAGAGACAATGGTTAAATGCTTTCGGGAGAATCTCATGAGAGCAGGGACACGAGTCGCCCGGAATCCAACTGACCCAATGGAATGTAAGTGGCTTTCATGATTTTGGCCAGATCCCACCCGTAACCAAAGGCACATGGATCGATCTCCGTGTCAATAAACATGGTATCCATGGCAGCCTTCCTGATCTGCTTCGCAACCATGACGGCATCATCAAGGGGATCCCCCCCATTAAAAGCCACGTTGGCCCGTCCATCCGAGACAATGACCAGCAAAAATGTTTGATCCGGATATTTCAATTGTTCCGTCTTTAGGGTGGAAAGCCCCAGGGCAAGGCCCGCGGCCAAAGGGGTCTTCCCTCCCGTTGGAATTCTCTTAAGATACTTTCTGCCCAGATCCACGCTTCCCGTGGGCGGGAGAACGAGATTTGCCTGCGTGCCATGAAAAACAACTAAACCGATTCGGTCACGATTCTGATACGCTTTACTCAAAAGGCTAAGGATCGCCGCTTTGGTCTCACGCATCTGCTCTTGGACCCCCATAGAGCCACTGGCGTCCACGACGAAAAGGATACACCGCCCCCCCTTCTTTTGGCGCCACTTAACCCGGATATCTTCGGAGCGAATGATAAGGGGCCCCCTTTTCTCCCCTCGACGCTGGTGCTGAAACATCGCCGCCATCCGCATAGTGGCATCCAACGCGATGTCTCTGGGTTTTCCCTGGGGCAGGACGCTCCGCACATAGGCCCCTTCGAAGGTAGCCTGTGCCTTAACGGATTTACCAGAAATTGTTTGGTGGGACGGGTGTAAATCCAGTTTAGGGAAGGTCAGGTCAAACCGATCCTCTCCAATTGAATGGACCCTCGTGACAACCTTGCCGTCACCTTCCTGAGTTTTTAGGGACTTTTTTTTTTCAGAAACGGATCCTATCTCGGCCAATGGAGTAGACTGCTTCGCCTTTTCGATGGCCTGATCCACCGTCTCAAGGGAAAACTGGACATCCTCGTCCATGAGAGATCGTCGGATACGATGGGGCAGTACCAGAGCGGCCGCCTCGCGGACATCCTGTTCCCGCACCTGCTGATGCCCATAATAGGCCGCCAGCGCCACCGCCGCCTTCGCCATGGTGATGTCTCCACGATGCCCGTCAATCTTCAGATCCGAGCATATTCTCGAAATCATCCTGAGGGCTTCGCTCGTCAATTTAACCGTGTCAAGGAGACGCTGGGCCTGGAAGATGGCACGTCCCAGTCTCTCATCCTTCGATTTCCACTGTTCAAGAAAGGTGTCAGGGTCCCGGTCATAGGCAAGCCGCCGGAGCACTACTTCCTCTCGAATCTCTGGTGTCTCGATTCCCCTCACCTCCACACATACTCCGAAACGATCCATCAATTGGGGACGAAGCTCCCCCTCCTCCGGATTCATCGTCCCCACCAACACGAAACGGCTGGGATGGGAGAAGGAGATTCCCTCACGCTCCACGTAATTAACCCCCATGGCCGCCGCGTCCAGGAGGATATCCACCAAATGATCCGGGAGAAGATTGATCTCATCCACATAGAGAAAGCCCCGGTGGACTTCGGCGAGAATCCCCGGTTCAAAAGAGCGCTGACCCGTCTGTAAAGCGGTCTCCATATCAAGTGTACCAATCACCCGATCTTCCGTGGCCCCAATAGGAAGCTCCACCACTCGCATTTTGCGGGTAACCGAAGGAAGCGGTTTTCGCGTTTCTTCGAAGCGTCGACGACAGTCCTCGCACATGAGGTGAGGATCCGAGGGATGACAGTGGAAGGGGCATCCCTTAACTACATCGATCAGGGGTAAAAGATTGGCAAGTGCCCGCACCGCCGTGCTTTTGGCCGTGCCCCGCTGTCCCCGGATGAGAACCCCGCCGATGGTCGGGTCGATCACCGTGAGAATCAGGGCCTTTTTCATGCCTTCCTGGTCAACAATAGCTGTAAAGGGATACACAGAGCGCACCAAAGATTTCGCCTCCTTGAACTGGACTTGGTATAGTATATTTGCTCGACTTTTTCAACC
>JAOZMY010000028.1:0-18471 GCA_029934085.1 bacterium
CGCCTGGCACAATAAAACGCTACGAAAAAATTATCTCTCAATTTTCCGGGGCCCATATTGCGGTCATTGGGGATATCGTGGCGGATCAATATATCTATGGGAAACCCCTGAAGCTCTCACGGGAGGCCCCCGTTCTGGTCGTTCGGTACGACGGGGAACGAATCCTTCCTGGTAGCGCGGGGAATACCATCCTCAATCTCGCCGCCCTGGGGTGCAAGGTTACCCCCATCAGCCGCTTGGGTGCCGATTCTCCTGGAAATACCCTCCTTACCATCTTCCACAAAATGGGAATCCCCACCGACTTCATCGAAATCACCCCGGACATTCCCACCACCACCAAGATGCGAATCCTTGCAGGGGACGATCACACCTCCAAACAGCAGGTCATACGAATCGACAAGGAGGCCGTGGGTCCTTTTCCCAAGGAGGTGGAAAATCGAATCCTGAACCATGTTCAAACCTTGATAGATACCGTCGATGCCTTCCTCATCTCCGATTACGGGTATCAACTCATCAGCCCAAGGATTCTGGAAGCCCTCAAGACAACCTCAAAAAAGCGATTTACCGTGGTCGATTCCCGCTATCGCCTCAGGGAGTTTTCGGGCGTTCACGTTATGACCCCTAATGAATCCGAACTCCAGATGGCCGCTGGCAAGACTGCCCGGGATGAGGAAGAGCTCCTGGATATAGGCCGGGACATCTACCGCACACTGAATCTTGAGGCCCTCCTCGTCACCATGGGAAACCATGGTATGGCCTTATTCGAGAACGGCGGGGAAGTTACCCGCATCCCCATCGTGGGCTCCGATGAAATCATCGACGTTACAGGGGCCGGTGATACCGTGGCAGCCCTGTTCACCCTCTCAAAGGTCTGCGGTGCCACCTACAAAGATGCGGCCCGAATCGCCAATTATGGCGGTGGGATCGTCGTCATGAAACGGGGAGCCGCCACCCTGACCCCTGACGAACTCCTGAGATTCATAGAAAGCGAGAGCCTCCCCTATGGGACAAATCATTCTTGATCATACAAAGCTGAAAGAGACCCTCGAGCATCAGAAAAGAGAGGGAAAGATCATCGTTTTTACCAACGGTTGCTTCGACATCCTCCACGTGGGGCACATCCGCTATCTTCGAGATGCCAAGGCCCTGGGAGATATCCTCCTCGTTGCCGTGAACAGTGACGCCTCCACACGCCGCCTCAAGGGGGAAGGCCGCCCTGTTGTTCCCGAGATGGAACGCCTCGAAATCCTTGCCGCCCTGGAAATGGTTGACTATCTCACCCTTTTTGACACCGACACCGTGAGCCCACTCCTTACCCTCCTCAAACCCCACATCCACGCCAAGGGAACCGACTATACCGAGGAAACCGTCCCGGAAAGAGACATCGTGCAACAGTACGGGGGACGAGTCGCCATCGTCGGGGATCCCAAGGACCACGCCTCTTCGACCTTGATCTCTGCTATCAAGGAATCCCATGCATGAGGATTCTGAACCTCTACAGCGACTGGAAGTGGACCGGCCCCATCGAACCGGTCCTGAATCTCATGAAAGTTCTCTCCGCACAAGGACACGAGGTGACCTTTGCCTATGGTCTCCCTCCCTATGAAACCGATCGGTGCATCCACGCCTACATCGACCGATACAAACTGAATCCCACCACCCGGTTCCGCCTCAACCACGTCCTCAAGTGGAACAACTGGTCCTCCGTACCGGGGACGATCCATGATCTCCGTCACCTGCCCGCCTACATCGACCGGGAGGGCTTCGATCTCATCCAGGTTCACCGCTCCCACGATCACCTCATCGGCGGCATTGCCGCCCGGATCTCCAAAACCCAACCGCCCGTCATCCGGATGGATCACAAACGAAACTCCCTCTCCCCTTCTTTCTCCAACAAATTCCTCCTGACCCGTTTCACTGACGGGCTCATCACCTTTTCCCAACGTTCCCTGAACCTCCTCCAAGAACGCTTTGAGTTCCCCCTGAACCGGATGGTCATCGTCAATCCGGCCCTCGACCTGAATCGCCCCGATTTCCATCGCGCCTACAAAGACATGCGTCCCGTTTTCAACCTGCCGGAGGACGCCTTTGTGGTGGGAAACGTGGCCCGTTTTCAAAAGTATCGGGGAACGGACCGACTCATCGAGGCGATTCATCTGCTCAGAGACCGACTCCCCCAGCTTCGTCTCCTCCTCGTCGGCAGAAGCGGGGAGATCAAGGAAAGCGTGGAGGCCCCCATCAAAAAATTCCACCTTGAGGACCGGGTCATTCTAGCAGGCTATCGGGTGGACGACTACTTCGACACCCTGGCTTCGATGGACTGCTTCATCTTCCTCACCCCCGGATCGGATGGCACCGCCCGGGCCCTGCGTGAGGCGATGGTCCTGGGGCTTCCCGTCATCGTGGCCAAACGCGGAATGCTCCCCGAACTGGTAGACGAGGGAAAGGCCGGCCTGATCTTGGAAGACACCCCGGAAAACCTTGCCCGGGCCATTTATGAGATGGCGACGGACACAGACCGACGTATCATCCTGGGAAAAACTGCCAGGAAACACGCCCTGAAGGAATTTCGACTCGACCGACAGGCCAAGACGGTAGAAAGCTTCTACAAAAAAATCCTCACCCTACACCAAGAGGAACCATCCCATGAACCGTGAAACCCTCATCGCGCGCCTCAACGAGCACCTCACCGCCGAAGTCACCGCCAGCAAAATCTACACTCTCATGGCTGAAAGATTCGAGGACATGGACACCACCTTACTACTCAAATCGACGGCGGCGGAAGAGCGGGAACACGCCCGTCTCCTGCGGGAAGAGATCCAACGACTCGGGGGAACGCCCCTTCACCTCGACGCAACCCTGGAAAACAGGGTCATGGAGATTGTAGAAGACCTGAAAAACGATGTCGATCTCATGCGTCTCAACTACGTCCTGGAAAAACAGGCCATCATCCAATACAAGAACGACCTGATGGAAATCGAAGACGAACACCTGAAAGGAATCATACAACGGATCCTGGCGGATGAAATTCAACACAGCGACCTCTATTATGGAATCATCCAGGACTTCCAGCGAAACAAGTTCCTAAGTGATTCAGAAAGCCCCCTCGACGTCTTCATAGAATCCGTGGACACCGGAATCAGCCGTCTCAACCGTTCCTGGCTCGAGATGTTCATGTCAGGAATCATCGGAGCCCTGCATGTCACCTTCGGGGCGCTGGCCATGTCGGCCGTCGCGGGGGGATTCACCGGTCTCGTAGGGGCCAAACCCGCCGCCATCCTGGGCGCCGCCATCTTCCCCATCGGCTTCATCCTCCTAAAGCTCTCTCGCAGCGAACTCTTCACGGAAAACTTCTTAGTCCCGGTGGCCCCGGTCTTCGAGGGAAGGGAACCCGCGGGAAAATTGGGAAAACTATGGTTCTGGACCCTCTTCGGCAACCTCTTCGGAGTCATCGCCTTTACCCTGCTCGTCGCCTTGGGCGGAATTCACTCCCTGGGCAATCTTCCGATAGAACACCTGAGGCACCTCGCCATCTACAAAGTCTCACGTCCCTATCTCTCCGAGTTTTTCAGCGCCTTCTGGGCGGGCGTCATCATCACCACCATGACCTGGTTAGTCCTGGCAGCAAAAGATCAGGTAGTCAAGATGATCGCCATCTGGTCTACCATTTTTGTTCTTGCCTCCCTCTCCTTCACCCACGTTATCGTCTCCACCTCCGAGGTATTCCTCGGCATGGTCATGGGAGCCCCCATCCCCCTCGTGATCTGGTTCAAGAAGATCTTCATTCCGGGTGTCATCGGAAACCTCTCCGGCGGCCTCCTCTTCATCTCATTGCTGCACTACCTCCAGATCGTCCACGCCAAGAAGGAACACGAACGTTACGAGAAGAAAAAGGAACACCTCATCAGCCAAGCCATCCTGGACAAATTGCGACTTTAAAACCCTTTTTGTTCAAGAAACCGTTTTACGGCAACCCTAAATACCGCCTGATGAGGACCCCAAACCCATCTTCCTTGACAGGCAAACCGTGTTCTCTTATAGTTAAAAAAATTTTTAACCTGTAGCATAAGAGGAGGGAAGGGCATGAAGAAAGGGACAATCCTATTTTCAATCGCGGTTTTAATCACAACCCTGCTTATCATTCCCGCCGGTCCCGCCGGGGCGGCGAAACCCATCGTCATCGGGGTTCCCACCTCGCTGTATACCCCCTTTGGACGGGACGGCCTGAAGGCGGTCAAACTGGCCGTGGAGGAGCTCAATGCCAAGGGCGGGGTCAAGGTAGGGAGTGAAAAGCGCCCCCTCAAGGTCGTGGTGGCCGACACCCGGGGCGGGGAACCCAGCACACCCGTTCACGACGCTTTAATGGCCTATGAGCGCCTCATCACCAAAGAAAAACCGGACGCCATTGTGATCGGGGCCTTCCGTTCGGAGGTCTTGATCGCAAGCATGGACCTGGTATCTAAATACAAGGTCCCTCAACTGGGAACCATCGCCCAGAGCCCGGGGTTTCAGAAGAAATTCATGAAAGACCCGAAGAAGTACAAGTATCTCTTCCGGGTCACCACCGACGCCCTCGTGGACGCCACTTATCTCAACAACACCCTGGACATCCTCAAGAACAAGTACGGTCTGAAAACCGCCTACTTCATCTACCAGGACACCCTCTGGGCCAAGGCCTTCTCCGGCCTCATGAGCAAGCACTGCAAGAAAACGGGCTGGAAACAGATCGGCTTCGACGGCTACGCGGCTGGCGCCACCGATTTCTCGCCCGCCCTAACCAAGGCAAAGGACGAAAAGGCGGATCTCATCGGGATGGTGTGGGACGTCCCTCTCGGCGCAGGGGTCTTTGCGAAACAGTATGCCGCCATGAAGGTGCCCGCCCTCCTCATCGGATTCATTCCCCCCATGGCCTCTCCCATGGCGGTCAAGACGGTCGGACCGGGCGTGGAATACGCCATGTCCATCGAGTTTCCCGTGGGTGCCTCGTTGCCTTTGAAGAAACTCCCCAAGACGGTCGATTTTCTGAGCAAGTTCAAGAAAAAATACGGGTCTCTCCCGGAGGCCGCGGCGGTGAATTCCTCCGCCTATGACGCCGTTTTCATCCTGGCGGAAGCCATTGAACGGGCGGGGACACTCGATCCCGACAAGCTCGTTGCCGCCCTGGAAAAGACCGACTACAAGGGAGTTTCCGGAAGGATCCGTTTTAACAAGCAGCACATCGCCGTCTTCGGCACCAAGGACCCCAACGAGACAGGGGTTTGCGTCATCTTCCAGTGGCAGAAGGATGCCTCGGGCAAGCTGCGGCGTGTCCCCGTCTATCCCGATTTCCTCGCGGAGGGAAAGATCCAACTGCCGCCGTGGATGAAGAAGTAGAAGATTCGACATAACCAACGAGCGTAAAAGGGTAAACACATGACACATTCCGAGGGCTGAGGGCACGCGGTGTCACTACTCATCTACGGGCTCATCAACAGTGTCATCCTCGCCCTTTATACCGTGGGCTTCAGCCTTACCTACGGCATCAGCGGCATCGCCAATTTCGCCCACGGCGCCCTCTATATCCTGAGCGGGTTTGCCGCCTGGACCTTCATGAACGCGGCGGGGTTGCCATTCTGGCTTTCCGGCATCCTCGCCGTTCTCATCTCCGCCATCATCGGCTTCGTTTTCTACTGGGTACTGTTGCTCCGACTCCGGGGCATCCCCTTGGCAGAGTTGATTGTTACTTTCGCCGCGGGGGTCGCCATCCTGGAGCTTCTGACCTGGAAGGGATTCTATGGCATTCGCTACAGCCTTCCTGTCCTCGTCCGGGGCGGGGTGGAGATCTTCGGGGTCGGGATCGACTATCAGCGTTTCATCGTCCTGGCGTGCGGGGTTTTTCTCGTGGTGGGTTTGTGGCTCTTCGTTCACCACACCCGGATTGGGCTCGCCTTCCGCGCCATGGCTCAGAACGAGCGCACGGCCCTGTCCATCGGCATCGAATCCGACTGGATCGGTTCCCTGAGCCTCGCCTTCGGCGCCGCGCTGGCCGCCGTGGCCGCCATGGTCGTTCTGCCCCTCGGGGTCATGGAGTCTACCATCGGCTACGAGGTCCTTATCTATGCGCTGGCCGTCGCCATCGTGGGAGGCCTGGAGAGCACCCTTGGGATGATCGCAGGAAGCTTCCTCATCGGCTACGGACAGATTGCCGCAGCCCGCTATATCGGGGCGAAGTGGATGATCATCGTGCCCCTCGCCGCCATCGTCTTCGTCCTGGCGGTCCGGCCTTCAGGCCTCTTCGGAAAATTCAAGGAACTGGAAGAGAGGGTATAACGTGGCGGAGAGGGATTTCCGGAAAAAACGGCTCGACCGGGGCATCAAGGCCCGTTCGGACACCATCTTCGCCGTCGCCTCCACCAAGGAAATTCTCTACCTTCTGGCCCCAAGATTCGTGCCCGTAGCCATTCTTCTGCTGCTGCCCCTCTTCCTCGAAAGCTACTGGAACAAGGTCCTGGTCTACGCCTGTATCTACGGCCTTTTGGCCCTGAGCTGGGACTTCCTCGCCTCCTGCGGACTCTTCTCCCTGGGCCAGTCCCTCTTTTTCGGCCTCGGGGCCTACATTGCCGGCGCCCTGAACTACTACTTTCACCTCCCCACCGTCGTCACCATCCCCGTCGCCACCTTGGCAGGCGGGGTACTCTGCGCCGCGCTCCTCTCGCCCGTGATGCGCCTGCGGGGTGTCTATTTCGCCATGGTCACCCTCATGCTGCCGCTGCTCTTGATGAAGGTGGTGGAAACCACCGGCGTCTTCGGCGGCACCCACGGCCTGTCATCCCTCGCCGGATTCCCCCACGAGATGCTCGCCATCTACCTGGCCATCATAGGCTTTCTCGTCTGCCTCTTTCTCTTCCGCCGGATCATGAATGCCGACTACGGCCTGATCCTCCGGGCCATTCGGGACGACGACCGCTCCGTCATGAGCGGGGGAATCAACATCTACTGGCGTAAGAGCCAGGCCCTCTTCATTGCGGGCGCGGCGGGAAGCTTCGCCGGGGCCCTGATGACCCACCACTACCAGTTCGTGGGGATGTCCACCTTTGCCCTCGACTATTCCATCCTGCCCGTGGCCGCCGTGGCCCTGGGGGGACCGGGAACCTTCGCGGGGGCCGCCCTGGGGAGCATGATCCTCGTGCCGCTTTCCGAGGCCCTGCGCGCCCTGGGGGGGCTACGAATCGCCATCTACTGCGGCATCCTCATCGTGAGCATCATCCTGCTGCCCGAGGGATTTTTCCACTATCTGGCGCGTAAATACCATCAGTTCGAAAGGATCGAGAAGATCAAATGACGACGTCGTCCAACGAACCCATCCTCCGCGTGGAAAGGCTGAAGAAAAACTTCGGCGGGGTGCTCGCCGTCTACGACGTGAGTTTCGAGCTGAAGCGGGGGGAATTCCTGGGCATCATCGGTCCCAACGGCTCCGGCAAGACCACCCTCGTGAATCTCATCACCGGTTTCGTTCGTCCCAGCGGGGGCAGGGTCCTCTTCAAGGGAAAGAACATCACGGGCAAGATGCCCTACAAGATCGCGGACTTGGGAATCGCACGGACCTTCCAGATGGTGCGGCTCTTTTACAACCTGCCCGCTTACAAGAATCTCATCATCCCCCTCTGCTCCTCCCGGGTACGGCGGATGCGGGGCGGAAAATACGGGGAGAAGGACGACGAGGCAGTGGATCTCCTCGACGACATGGGATTCGAACGGGATTCCTACGTCCCCTACAAACAGGTGGGAACCCTTCCTCACGGCTACCTGAAACGCCTCGACCTGGCGCGGGCCATGGCCCTGCGGCCCGAGCTCCTCATCCTGGACGAACTCTTCTCCGGGATGTCCATGTCAGAGGTGGCCAGCACCCTGCCCCTCATCGAGAAGTTCAACCGGGAGGGCCTGACCATCATCATGATCGAACACCGTCTGAAAGAGCTCTTCCGTGTGGTGGACCGGGTTCTGGTCCTCAACTTCGGGGAGAAGATCGCGGAAGGGACGCCGGACGAAGTCATGGCGGAGGACGAGGTGAAAAAGGCCTATCTGGGCATCGACGTGGAGATCCCACCCGATCCAGGAACCGCGTGAGGGAACGACATGGAAGCGGCGGAACACACGACAAAACAACCAAACGGCGCGGGCGACATCCTGCTTTCCGGAAAACATCTCATGGTCTTCTTCGAGAACGCCCTGGCCCTGAACGATCTCAGCATCGAGGTGCGCCGGGGGGAGATCGTCGCCGTCCTGGGGTCCAACAGCGCCGGCAAGACCACCCTCATGAACACCATCTCTGGACTCATCGTGGATATGAAGAAAAAAGAACAGCGGCGGGGCGGCGTCCGGATCACCCTGAGAGGGGAGCTCCGTTATAAGGGGGAGGAAATCCTGACCCTCAAGCCGAGTGAGCGGGTCAAGCGGGGGATCGTTCTCAGCCAGGAGCGGCACCCCATCTTCCGGGACAGCGACGTCTTGGAAAACCTCAAGATCGCCGGCTATCTCAAGAGGGCTGGCAACCTCAAAGAGCGGATTCAGTTCGTCTTCGAGCTTTTCCCCGTGCTGAAGAAGCTCCGGCGGCGCAAGGCCGGCCTGCTCAGCGGCGGGGAACAGCAGATGCTCGCCATCGGGATCGCCCTCGTGGCGGATCCGGAGCTGATGCTCATGGATGAACCCCTTCTGGGGCTCAGCCCTCTGCTCCAGGCCGACCTCGCCCGCGCCATCCGAGATATCCGACAACAGGGCATCACCGTCCTGGTCACGGAGCAGTTCGCCCGCCCCCTGCTTCCCGTCATCGACCGGGGTTACGTGGTGGAAAACGGCATGCTGGTCTTTGCAGGAACGCGGGACGAGCTCTTCGACAACCCGGAAGTCCGCGCCGCCTACCTGGGCATGTGAGGGAGAAAGAGAACACCATGGCCTCCGATATCGCGCTTCGATCCGATACCATCTATACCTGCCTGGAGGAAACCGCCAAGCAGGTCCCGGACAAACGGGCCCTCATCTATCTGGGGGAGACCTTTTCGTATCGCGTCCTGAATGACCTCGTTCTGCGGCTTGCCGCGTCCCTGAACCGCATCGGCATCTCCCCGGGCGACCGGGTCATCCTCTACCTCTACAATACCCCCCAGATGATCCTCGCCTTCCTCGCCCTGCGTCGGATCGGGGCCGTCGCCGTCCCCGTCGCGCCCGTTTACGGCTCTTACGACCTGCGATACCTCGCCAAAGACAGCGGGGCCGTTGGGATCGTCTGCATGGACAGCAACTTCAACTACGTCAACGAAATCCTCCCTGACACGGATCTCAATACCATCGTCGTCACCAACATGGTGGACATGATCCCTTGGTGGAAACGGCTTCTTGCCCGGGGATTCGACCGGGTGCCCCGGGGAACCATCCCCTCGGGCAAGGGGATCCACCGATTTATGACTCTGTTGAAGGAAGGGGATGCCTCGAAACTCCCATCCCCACCGAAGGCGGACGGGGAGGAGATTGCCATTCTTCTCTACACCGGAGGAACCACGGGATTTCCCAAGGGGGTCCCCCTACCCGAGGCCCTTTTCCTGGAGCGCGCCCTCGAGTGGCGACGGGCGAGCGAGGCCGTCGTCCCGCCGGGAGAGGGCATCACGGCCCTGGCCGCCCCCCTCTATCACATCATCGGGGAGATGGACGCCATGGCCCCGCTCATCGTGGGGGGCGAAACGCTTATCCTCTTCCCCCGCGTGGTTCTCGACGCCCTCTTCGACCACATCCAGCGCTACCGGGTCACCAACATGTTCGCCGTTCCCACCCTCTACCGCATGATTCTGGAACACGACCGCCTCGATCTCTACGACCTCAGCTCCCTCCGATACTGCGGGACGGGCGGGGATGTCCTCCCCGTGGAAGTTGGAAAGCGTTGGCTGAAACGCTTCGGGATCCCCCTTTACCAGGGCTACGGAACAACGGAATTCTGTGGCGCCGTCACCCTCTCTTATGCGGAAGACGGCATCCCGCCGGAGGGATCGGCGGGAAAGTTCTCGCCGGGAAACCTGGCAAAGCTCGTGGACCCCGACACGCTTCAGGAGGTCCCGGAAGGGGAGGCGGGAGAACTGCTGGGGACCTGTGAACACGCCGTTACGGGATACTGGAACAAGCCCGAAGAGACCCGCGAATGCTTCCTCGAGATCGACGGGAAGATCTGGTACCGCACCAAAGACATCGTCCGCATCGACAAAGAGGGCTGGCTCTACTTCATGGACCGCTCCGTCGATATGATCAAGCACAAGGGCTACCGGATCGCCGCCGCGGAGATCGAGCGCATCCTCCAGGAGCACCACGCCGTCATGGCCGCCTGCGTGGTGGGAGTGCCGGATGAAAAGGTGGGTGAGCGGATCAAGGCCTTCGTCGTGCTGAAAACCGACGTTCGGGGCCTGAGCAGCTACGAGCTCATGTCGTGGTGCCGGGAGCGCCTGGCCCCCTACAAGGTCCCTCACTACATCGAGTTCCGCGACATGCTCCCCAAGTCGAAAGTGGGCAAGATGCTCCGCCGTGAGATGCGTGCGGAAGAACAACGCAAGTTAGAGCCCTGATTCTTCTAATACACTTCTCTGTATCCTACATTATAATTGATCTTACGTCTGTTTAAGTTGCCAGAATTTTTTTGACATCCACATATATTTGCAATTAGTCTCCCTAAAAAGTGATGGAGTTCACCGTACCGCCTCAAAGGCTGACAGCTCCCGCCGGGTAATTCTGGCAGGTTTTTTATTATAAAAAGAACGAACGTCACCCCTTTTCATATTTCACCCTTCTGGACACCCTCTCCGCCGACGCCTGTCCTATCTGCACCTTGATCGAAAAGGAATCCAAGCGGCATCTTCATGCCCTCTACTACGAGTTCGTCAACGACGCAGGGCCCGGGACGCCTTCCACCGTTCCCGGGGATTCTGCAACTGGCACGCATGGAGCTCGACAGAAATCCCCTGCGCCAATACCGGTATCGCCATCATCTACCGGGATCTGCTGAACTCGGAGATCAATACATCCGGGAGATCCTGGAGCGAGATCAGGCCCAATGGTTATAAATCACGAATGTTCAAACGCCGAACGCCCAGGATCAGATCGCGTGAGATAAGGTAGAAAACCCACTCAGGTATTTATCCGTCTAAGAGAAGAAGGCCCCGAGCGGTTTTCGGCCTCGTCCCCTGAATTACTTATATTGCCAATTGGCTATATCTTTTTTAACTTTTGATGACAACAATCGGCAAGTGACATAAGAGAGAATCCTGGGTCATTAAATAAAAACAATAATTATTTAAACCTGGTAAAAGTTTACTTCCTAAAAAATAAAATGACAGAAAAATATTATAAGTCTTGTTGACAAATCTCGTTTATATAATATGCTAATGTATAGATATGATAGAATTCTTAGAGGTGTGATGTAGAGAAAAACAAGAAAAATTAGGGATTTGCTTAAGTGTATGTAAATACTATCAAGTTAGAAAAGATTATGGAATGCATTGCGGATCCAGAAAGGATACGTTTTGTTGCGAGCATTGACCGAGACGTTTCAGATATATTGCCCTATATAAATTCGGTTGTCAAAGGGGCCATCTACAACAAAAACATGCCAAGTCTAACCATCACCAAGGGGGGAAGACTGATAACCATCCATCCCCGGGAGGTCGCGGCGGGAAAGATTATCGATGAAAGAGATGCCCGGAAGGTTATCGATTGTCTGAAAAAGATAATAAATGATTGCTATGAACGGAGGAATGAGATTATCCCTGACTTTGAGATGCATCGAAAATTGACCCCCTTGGACGTGTACAAGCTCTTACCCGGAACGAATTGCGGGAAATGCGGGGAACCGAGCTGCATGGCTTTTGCCGTAAAGCTCACCAACGGCGATGCCCCTTTAAATCAGTGTGAGGAAATATTTTCAGATACATTCAAGGAAAAACGGGAAGTTCTTGCGAAGATCCTCGAATCAACTGGATACCAATTTTTCCATGAAGGTGCCTCATGAAAGATACGTCTTGTATTTTACAATCCGGCCGAGAAACCTTGAGGGGTGAATCGACTCCCGTACTTCTATTCGGCCTTTGCAATCGTTCAAATTTCCTGTGGCGTCGTTTTAAATGGACTTGTAAAAGTCGCAGCTTGAAGATGGAAGAGGTGGAAGTCCGGGCGCCCCCTTTCTGAGGGATTTTTTAGCGATCACTTTGTGAAATTTGTAACAATATAACCCTAAGGAGGACAGCATGAAAGGAAAAGTTTTCCGGATAATTATGATGGGGGCCGCTGTCTTTCTGTTGAGCTGTGCGGGAGATCAGGTAACAAAGTCGACTGTATCAACTCAGGAAAGGCTCCTGATTGCTCAAGGGGCAACCTATGTGGGTAACGAGACCTGCAAGGAGTGCCACGAGGAAGTCTTCCAGGGCTTTACCGCAACGCCCCATGGAAAGTTGTTTGCGGACCATACTGGATCTTGTGAATCTTGCCACGGTCCCGGCAGTGTTCATGCGAGCTCTGAGGACCCAAAAGATATCATCACGTTTCACAAAGGCTCCATGGAAAGAAACCAGCTTTATGCGTCGATTTGTTTCAAGTGCCATAAAAAAACGAAGGAGTTGATGGACTGGCGTGGAAGCAGCCATGCACAAGCAAGTGTGGCCTGTACCTCGTGTCATAAAGTTCACGCTCATGAGTGCGTGAAGGTAACAAGCACCTTGGCCCAACCCTATTATGAAACCGTGGCGAAGTCCTTCCTGAAACGTCAGGAACCTGCCTTGTGTTACCAATGCCATCGAGACATCCAGGCACGAACTTCCTTTCCGTCCCACCACCCCATCCGCGAGGGAAAAATGACATGCAGTGACTGCCACAATCCCCATGGTGGAATCGTGGAAATGCTAAAGACGAAGGAACGGTTGAATACCCTCTGTTACAAGTGCCACGGAGACAAGCAAGGTCCGTTTGCCTTTGAGCACGCCCCGGTTGTCGAAGACTGCACCATCTGCCACGAACCGCACGGGACCACGGCCCATAACCTCTTAAAACGTGTTGAGCCCTTTCTCTGCCTTCAGTGCCACCATAGTCATTTCCAGATCTTTGAGCACAAAGGAGTGCAATATACGGCCGCCGTCCGCTGCACCCAGTGCCACGTGGCGATTCATGGTTCGAACCATCCATCCCAGGGCGCCCCGGCAGGGGGCCGGGCCCTGACGAGATAGGGCAAAAGGAGGTTTAAAATGTTTCGACAAAGACGAATACTTTACGCCACGATGATATGCGTAATGATTTCCTCGCTTGTTGCCGCGCCGTGTCTTGGTAAGGGTCCAAATTCAAAGGTCAGCGCGGAAATAAGCGCCGGCGGATCCTATTTGAATGTAAAAGACAGACCCGTCAAGACGGGGGAGTATCTGCCGATGCAGAAAAGTAACCAGGACAAGCCCAACCCCTTCCTTCGCCTCAACACGGACGTAAGCAAAGACGATAAACATTTCTCGATGTACGGCCAGTACCTCAGCGACAGCGACAATCGCTTCGGGGCAAAGTTGTCCACTTCTCGACTTGACATCGAAGCGGATTATCATCGATTCTTCCACTTCCTCGATCATGATCCTTTGATCAACTATTTCAAGATCCAGCATCCGGACGAGTTTGTAGGTAACGGAGATTACGCGCCGCCCCCTTTCCCGGGATTAAAACCCAATGGCCAAAAGTCACACTTGAAGGTTTTCAAAGAAGACCTGAGTGACAGGGAATATTTTGGTGTCAAAAGGGGATTACTGAACCTCCATATCGCCGGGAAGGTATCTGAAAATCCGTCGATCACTCCTTACATCGACTTTCGCGACGAAGAGAGAAACGGGCATCGTCAGGCTGTTTCCTATTACATGTGTTCTGCCTGCCATATTCAGGGAAGAACTCGGGAAATTAACCAGAGCACAAAAGATATCAGGGGAGGTGTGAATGCCGCTACGAAGACTATAGCCCTGGATGCAAGCGCCTTCTACCATGATTTTGATGAAAGCGCTTCATCTCCAAAATACAAGGTTAACACCCTCTATTCTCCTTACGATGCAAGTACCTGGAACGGCTACCAACTTGGCGTTCCCTTTACCGCCTTCACGAATGTCCATGGACCAAAGATGTTATATGGCGCCTCAGAACTTCCTTACGATGATATCCCGGATCATAAAAAGTGGGGGGGCGAAGGGGAATTCAACGTAGCGTTAAACGAAAGCACCAACCTTTATTTCCACAGCATTTACACAACAACCGAGGATGATTACAACAACGCAAATCTCAACTTCGGGGGTGTCGGAGCGCGGTTGACATCCAGCCCGTTTCTTTCCACGAATCACGCGAGACCGTTAAAATACATGACCGTCAGCTTGTTCGGCAGATATGAAAGAGTGGATAACGACGACGTTCTCGGGGCTCAAAAGGACGAGATCTCCTATGCCTATAATCATCATATTCTTTGGGATGTCGGAAATGCGATGGGGAAATCAAATCTCGGGAAGTACTACAACATGGCGTTGAACCAACTTCAAAACTCCGCTCTTACAAGGGATACCTTTCGCATGGGAGCAAAGGTATCCATGCCTTTAACGGCCCGCCATCTCCTCAGCCTCAGTTACAACTTTGTCTATGAAGATCGGGACAACTTTGAGGTAGACCACACCAGCACCCACAAAGTCAAGGCGCTGCTTCGTGGTAGATTTCACCCCGGCATCACTTACCGTTTGAAGGGGAGCTTTGTTCATGAGAGTGATCCTTTTGAAAACCTCCATGCCGCCGGTGAAGACGTGGGAAATTGTGGAGACATCCCCGGCGTGTTCCCGAACAAAGAGGTGTTTTCCTCCGAATTGGCGGATAGACTCCGGAAAAGGGATCTTTCCAGTGTGCCAGAGGATATCTATCAAGGTTCCTTCAATCTCGATTGGTTGCTTGCCAAGAACCTCATGCTCTCGGCCGGTGTTGATTACCGTTATGCCGAGAACAACAGTGACAGTGACATGTCGGATGAGTATATAATGCCGATGGTAACCCTATCCTACACGCCGTCTGAAAAATACAGCTTCACCCTAACGTATGCCTACAACTACGCGGAAACAGATACGGATCTTTGGCAAAGTGTGACCGTCCTGAGCGGTGGTCAGGTCAAGTTTTCCTATGGAAATTACGTGAAGGGGCTTGAAGACAAGATCAGAAACCACGTCGTAAGCCTGGGCGCAGTTTTCAGACCGACAAAGAGACTTTCGCTTGATACGAGTTTGTCCTATACCAAAGCGAAAGAAGATTTCAACTCACCGGGTGAAACCGTCGTGTCGTGCAAATATAATCCGGCGAAAAGCCAGGAGGTTGATATCCGTGCCCTCAACGAATACTCAAAACTCGATTACGATATCTTCGAGGCCGCTTTAGGCGCCTCCTATGCCCTCACGAAAACCATCAGTCTTTCAGGTTCCATCAGCTACCAGGACGTGAGCGATGGCTACGGTTACATTTATGGAGACGAAGACGGGCGCGCACTTACCATTATGACGTGGTTAACATGGAAGGGGTTTTAGGAAAATGTTCTTCCCAAACGCCACCAGACCCTCCACATCCATCCATGGCATGTGGAAGTTCAGGGGCTGAGTTCCTCCTTTCCTCAAAGTCGAGCGGCCCTCGTGCTCCCGGGGCCGCTCGACAACCCCACCCGCACGAAAAATTGACAAGTTTACTAAAGCAAGGAAAGATCATACTACCCTCACGGCATAAGTGAATTGGATGGATTCATGGTCTCTCGGGAACAGGCAAAGCGGGAAAGCTGTTTTAAAATCTTTTTTTCGTTTCTTCGTCTGGGGCTGACGGCCTGCGGAGGACCTGCCATGGTGGCTTATATCCGGGATCTGTCGTCAAAGAACATGGTCAGATATCGAACGATGCCTTCATCGCGTTGCGCCTGTATGTGGACATCTTATGGGCAGCTCTGTTTGGGGCAATCCTCTCCGCATCTATCCTGTAAACGGGAAGATTACGACGCCGAAAGATACCAAATGATCGCTGATGCTTTGCCTGTTATCGTGCCTTTTGGCTTCATCGGATGTTGATACAGCGATTTTTACTTTGCATACGGATCCTTTTGGCGGGGGTTGTAGGAAACCTCGAAAACGGGGACACAGTGAGGGCGCAATCGATCTTGAATCTTTTTCTCCAAACACTCTTTGAGGAAACGATAAGCCCCCTCCCTGTCTTCGTCCATCAAAACGGCCAAAAGCCGTTCCACTTCCAAGGGATCAAACTCAATCACCACTTTTCCGGTTAATTTCATCCTTTTCTCCTCCTTGACCTATATCGGCAGGTTCAACCAGGAAAAGACCCCTATCATTTTCAATCCCATATAGCCCATGACTGCAATAAAGAGGTATTTCAACTGCTTAGCAGGAAGAAGATGGGCGGTCCGGGCACCTACCGCTGCCATTGGAATACTGCATCCCGCAAGAAGGATCCATTGCATCCAGTTAAGGTATCCTGTGGAGTATGGGGGCAAACCTTGAACCCCCAATCCATTAATGAGAAACGAAACCGCACCCCCAATGGATGTAAATATCATCAGGGCGGTGGATGTCCCCACGGCTTGGTGCATTTTGAATTTTAGAAAGAAGACCATGATGGGGATCATCAAGACGCCGCCTCCGATGCCAATAATTCCTGAAACAACACCCAAGGGGAATCCCCACAGAACATACGGGAGAAGGTTTTCCGGTGGCTCAGCGTCCACTTTAGGGGGTTTGGCGGTCAACATGCGGATTGCTCCGAGGACAATCGCTATACCAAAGGCAACCGTCAAGATCTTCCCAGGTAAGATGGCCGCAAGGAATGCGCCAAAGAACGCCCCGATGGCACCCGTGATTCCAAGTGCAATCCCCGCCTTCCAAAGGACGGCACCTCTTTTATGGTGGGCGATTGCGCCGCTTAAAGCGGTAGGCAGGACAACCAATAAGTTTGTTCCAAAGGCCACGCGAATAGCGATGGTCGGATCAACCCCAATAGACTTCAACACCCAGAACTGAACGGGAACCATAATAAAACATCCCCCGACGCCAAGAAGGCCGGACGCAAATCCTACCCCTATCCCAGTCATAAGCAAAATAATAATTTGAGTGGCGTGCATTTCCATTTTTAACACCTCCTCTTTAACCAGGACTTGAAGACATGGACGTTTTCCCACAAACAAATTTATATTTCCATATAAGAATATAATATACTTCTTATTATTGTCAAGGATTTTCTGATCATCAAAGGGGCGTCAAATCGTTTCGACTTCTAATATTCTCGCGAATCCAATGTTAGGTTCCTCACGCGCCCGGAACGGTTTGTGTGCATGGTGCAAGCTCTCTGGATATTGGGAACTCCTCCAACTATGCGGATTTCTTTGTCCCGCTGAACCGAATCCAAGAGGGAACCAATCAGCCCACGCATACCTACAAGACGGAGCTGTCTTTGAACTGGTCTCCCTCGGCAACCACATCCATCTCGCCTCTCATCAGCTATACCTATCAGGATAATGACGACACACCGTGGGAGAGCCAAAAGTTCAACCTCGGTGTCAATGCCTGGTGGGCCCCAACGAACAAACTCAACTTTGTGCTTGCTTACAATTTCTATCACGAGAAGACGACAACGGATTACTGGTTCACCTATTTTAACGGGTGAGCGGGCTCAACCTTTACGCCCCAGGTTGGGGCGGCGGAAGATACCATCGATTATACGATTGATTATCACGCCATTTCCCTTACGGCGAATTATCAGCCGACAAAACGGTTGGGCTTCAGCGGAAGTGTCGCTTATACTTACTCGAAGGCGGGATTTGAAAATGTCCGTTTCCCGAATATGCTTTCTCAGTTGATCTCGCTAAATCCCAACTCCCCGCAGAATTACGCATGGGGCGCCTTCAAGAACGAATGGCCAAACAAGTATCCTTCCTTCGATGAGATGAACGATTTTTCAGATTTGGAGATGAGCACCATCGACGTGGAGTAACCGCTAATTATCGTGTCAAGGACAACCTGCTGCTGAACTTTACGGTTAACTACCGAAAGTTCACCGACAGCGAATACCACATCTATGACGGGGACGGATCCATCACCTATTTTGGCATTGGGTTACAGTACCTGCTGTAGAAATCTGGTGCCCGGGGGTACGCCCCAGGACACCATCGTCGACGGGAAATACTCCTTGAAAACACTCCAAAAACTTTAAAAAGGCTTTTTCGCTTGGATGAACTGAGCGGCAGGAGTTTTCGTGGTGGTGGTATATACCCTTTTCACACCCGGGAGCGCTCTACCATTTAATGAAAACAGCCCGTGCAGGCCCTTTTCTCGACCGTTTTGAAAGCCGGGAGAGTTTCTCAGCGTTTCGAATCATAAAAACCAGGCTCAAAAAGCACCTTGACAATAATATAATATTATATGAGGA
>JAOZMY010000028.1:18571-24496 GCA_029934085.1 bacterium
TCATAAAAACCAGGCTCAAAAAGCACCTTGACAATAATATAATATTATATGAGGATATAGACAATTAGTGATACTACTGCTTCGCGTGAAGATGGTTTATGAAGGGTAACATGAATTCTCATAGAACAGGGAGGGCTTGAAATGGGTTGCAAGCTGTTTTGCTTTCCCCTCAGCCTTTCAAATTACGAAGGAGGTAGTCAATGAAAATTCAAGTCTTGGGAACGGGATGTCCCAAATGCAGAAAACTGGAAGAAAATGTAAAGAGTGCTATTAAACAACTCGGAGCCGACTACCAAGTGGAAAAGGTCACCGGGATCAAGGATATCCTGTCATTCGGTGTTATGATGACACCTGCGCTTGCCCTGAATGGCCAGGTTGTAACTGTGGGTAAGATTCCCTCTGTTGAAAATTTAGTTGAAATTCTTGGGGAGGAATTAATTTGAAGAAAGACTTTTAAAATTCCCCCTTCAGAATAATCATGAAAGGAAAGGACATGACACCTGAGAAAAACATAAAATCCAGCCCCCGGACACTTCCCAAAAATCATTCAGGAATCATGCTCCTTCTATTCTGTCTTATGGCGGCGCTGGCCATTGTTGGATATCTTTTCACAAAAAACGTCGTGACGCGGGAGCCATCCCTGAAAGAGGCCGCCAATACGGGTTCCGGGAAAGGGTCAGCAAACGTGTCCCCTCCCGTTGCGGTTAAGAAAGATGGCGTGTAGGTCATTGCATATTATTTCCATGGAAACATCCGGTGTTCTTCCTGTCGGCGGATTGAGGCCTATGCAAGAGAAGTCCTTGAAAGTAATTTTCCGAAAGAGTTGAAAGCGGGGCTTCTTGAATTCAGGGTTGTTAATGTTGCCCTGGGCCCCCTGCTAATCCTGACGGGGTTGGTCCTGCTGGATGTTCTGCCGCTTCCCATGCCCGGCGGCAGCATACGTAGTGGCATGCAGAGGCGGGCTGAAGCGATGGGGATCTGGGGGCCATTTTATTGGGAGTCATCTTTGCCCTGTCATTCTGTCCGGTTTCCGCCGCGCTCTTTTTTGGAAGCCTTGTCTCGGTGGCTCTGATGCAGAAATCGGGGTTCTCTCTTCCAGCGATTTACGGCATCGGCACCGGTCTGCCTGTCCTCATTTTTTCCCTGCTGATCGCCCTCGGGGTGCACAAGGTCGCGGCTGCTTACGATAAAATAGCTGCCTTTGAACGATGGGCACGTCGCGTGACGGGAGGTCTGTTTATCGCTGTCGGCGTTTATTTCTGTCTGATCTATATTTTCGGGATTTACTTGTGATGCACTCGCCAAAAGTTTGAATTGGAAGGCAAAGTAAAAAATAACGAAGCCGTCATTTGTGAGGTATAGAACAGAACGTAGGCCATAACGATTTTCCCTCCAACATACAGGATGTTCGGGGTGCCAACCATGCTGGTTATCCACTTCAATTTGCAAGTGATACCCGCGCCAACGCTATGAACCTCTTCTGGTCACCTGCAGCATGAGCCGCTTGCCCCGATACATTTCCCCTACAAATCAAGCGAAAGGCTTGGCCGTAAGTTTATTGTTTTCAGGAGCACGCCGGCGAAATTTATAGATCTATTCTCCAGCCCTGATTGTATACTTTCTCCGGGTAAGATATCTGCCGAGTAGAATGGAACTTACAATGACCAGAGGAATGGAAACGGATAGGCGAATGATAGAAAATTTGATGCCCAGGAAGGAAGCCTCGAATATGGTCATGGGAACCCGGCAGATAGCCGAGGCGGCAATATAGGTGAAAATCACCCCCAGGTCCGCCCCCTTGCGGTAGAGACTGTAGGCAACCGGGAACGCAACGTACAAGCCACCGACAGTGGTCCCGGCCAGCAGGATGCCCCCAATATGGCCCCTGAGGCCCGATTTGCTCCCGAAGTGTTTTTCTATGGTTTCTTTCTTGACCCAGACCTCAAAGAGGCCGATCAATAGGAACGCGGGAGGCAGGATCTTTGCCATCTCCAGGGAAAAATAGCGGAGATTAAAGGCCATTTTTTTGCCTGGCTCAAATCCCTTCCAAAACGAGAACCCGAGGAAAAGGGCATATGCGACAAATCCAATTATTTTGATGTACCCTATTAATTTTTTTGATTTCATCAAAAAATCTCCCCGAAAAAAATTCCTGTCAGGATTGCCACAATGATGGCAATAAGAAGACTCAGCACGTTTCTTATGATGGCCACTCTAATCCCGAAGTATCTCTTTTCTATGGGGAACGTGACAAAACCCACCATCATCAACGTGGTTGTAAAGGCGGAAATGACCGTATACGTGACCCCTTTTTTCAGCAGGATGCCGCAGAGCGGATAGGCTATAAATCCCGGCATGAGCGTTATGGAGCCGAAGAATGAGGCCATCAGAACCCCTTGAGACATATTGCTCTTTCCGAGATAATGCAAAATGAGTGTGTCAGGCACGAGTCCCAGGATGATGGATACAAGCACAAGCATGGAGGCAAATGCCGGAAGGATCTTCATAAACTTTTTGAACGCGATCTTTATTGCCTTGTACGTTTTATTGCGATCAGTAATAAAAGAAACCAACATAGCAATAAATAGCAATAGATACAGGAAATACATGGTTTTCCCCGTTTATTTCAGTCACTGCGTAGATACGCTTCTACATGGCAAAAAATGATTTTACTTCTCCAACTCAGGGGTCAACAGGTTATCGGCCAGTTTTTTCCATTCGGCCAATGTTGCCTCGTTGACACGGTAGTGGACAAAATAGCCCCGCTTCTCGGCCGTTACGATTTCCGCGTCCCGCAGCACCCGCAGGTGCTGTGACACGGCGGCCGGCGTGATATTCAGCGAGTGAGCCAAGGCATTGACGCATAGGGAACGGTATTTGAGCAGCTCAATCATCCGAACCCGCGTGTCCACGGAAAGCACTTTAAACACACGGGCAGCCTTGTCTGCCTCCGACACTTTCGCCTCCTTTTTATTAAGTATCTACGCAGATACTATATTAATTTCCAAGGAATGTCAATTCTAAGATCCTTTGGATGTCTCTTCTCTTTGCTGTATTTGGGACACGATTGGGAAATGCAGGCCCTATTTAGGAAGGTCCAAAAGCTGAAAATACTTGACAAACAGCACGAAGATTCTATAATTTTATAGATGGCGATATGGAGAAATATAATGTTGTGCGTGCGTTCATGAATATCACCAAGGCCCCGGCGGAGGAAAACCGGGTGACGGTCGTCCTTGCATTGCGTCGTTGGGAGCTGGGCGTCAGTGAGATCATCGCATTTCTGGGCTTTCAACCCGATTGGGAATAGCAAAGAAATCTTGCACGCCGACCGCGAAACATCACGTAGGCAACAAAAAAAGAAAGCGATGATTTAAAGGAGGAGTTGCCGATATCCCCATTGCCATCGGCCTAATTGTGGCTTTATACAACAAGATTATACAGGCGTGAAAATGCAATTAATGATAAAAAACGTTTGAGAAAGGAAAATTAACTTGAAGCGTGAATGGAAAATATTAACCATGATTGTCCTGGCCTTCATTGGTTGCTATTTTATCCCCTGGGACCACCCTGTTATCCGCCGTTCAGGGCTCGAGGCCTTCATGATGCTTCAGGAGTACGCGCGTCATCACGTCCTCACCTGCCTGGTCCCTGCCTTTTTCATTGCCGGCGCCATTGCCGTATTCGTTTCCCAGGCGTCAGTGCTGAAATATTTCGGGGCAGAGGCGAAAAAGATTCTGTCCTACTCCGTGGCCGCAATTTCCGGGACAGTGCTGGCGGTCTGTTCTTGCACGGTACTTCCCCTCTTTGCCGGGATTTACATGCGGGGCGGCGGCATCGGTCCCGCAACGGCCTTTCTCTATTCGGGACCCGCCATTAACGTACTTGCCATCGTTTTGACCGCGCGTGTCTTGGGGTGGCAACTGGGCCTGGCCCGCGCCATTGGGGCGATTTTCTTCTCCGTGGTAACCGGTATATTGATGGCCCTCATTTTTCACAAGGATGATGCGGAGCGAACGGCCGGGATGGTCTATATACCAGACGAAGATGGGGGGACGCGCAGCCTTACTCAGGAAGCACTCTTCATGGGGGTGATGGTGCTTATTCTTATCTTTGCCGCCTTTGCCCCACCAGCAAAAGGGATTCACGGCATCTGGCCGGTTATCTATCATCTGAGGTGGTGGATCGTCGCGGGGCTTCTGATCGTTTTATTCTGGATGCTTAAGGCCTGGTTCAAGAAAGAGGAACGAGTGGAATGGATTTCCTCCACCTGGGGATTCATGAAACAGATCTTGCCCCTCCTTGGTGCCGGCGTCCTTGTAGCCGGGTTCATGCTCGGCCGACCGGGGCATGCCGCCCTGATCCCCCAGCGGTATATCGCGGCTCTGGTAGGCGGGAATTCCGTCCGTGCCAACCTGTTCGCATCAGTATCCGGTGCACTGATGTATTTTGCCACACTGACCGAAGTTCCCATTCTTCAAGGGTTGATGGGTGCCGGGATGGGCAAGGGACCCGCACTTTCCCTTCTCCTGGCAGGTCCCGCACTCTCTCTGCCCAACATGATTGTGATCGGCAGTGTGATGGGCGTAAAAAAGACGTCCACCTACTGCGCTATCATTGTCGTCCTATCTACCATCGCGGGCCTGCTTTTCGGTCTGATTGCGGCGTAGGAGGTTTCTGATGGAAGATATTAAACAGATAAAAGTTGAGGGGGAACTCGTTGGTATCATCGGTTTCAACCAAATTATGGAATCCGTTAGGAACGAACATGCCAACGAAGATGATGAAACCTTAAGAAAGAACCTTCTCGAAAAATTCTCCAAGAAGAACTATATCGCTTCCTCGAGTCGAGAGGCCTATTCAAAAGCCTTTCTGCGCGAATACAAGAAATTTGCAGGGCTGCCGTGTGAGGAAGATGACACAGGGGGAATCGACATCAAGGTCTTGGGACCTGGATGCGCCGCCTGCGACAACCTCATGTCTCTTCTCATGAGCATCCTCGCGGAACTGGATCTCCCTGCTAACCTGGAACACATGAAGGACGTGAGGGAAATTGGGAAATACGGCGTTCTGGGAACCCCAGCACTGGTCATCAATGGGAAGGTTCGGGCAGTCGGCAAACTACCCCCTCGGAAAACAGTGAAACAGTGGCTCCAGGCACTAACATAGCTTATTGCTGTCTCACAAAAGGGGAAACAGAGAGGAAAAGGCGGGTAGTTCCTTATATTATAATGTTGGGGTCTTGACTAAAATAGAGAGTTTTTTTCTAAACATTTTCAGTAACATTTTGTATAAATCCTTGTCCCTATAATTAAATCGAAAATCGCATTCTTTCAAGTGCAAATAGAAGGTAGGTTTGATATCCCATGGAACTTTGTCAACCTTCCTTTGGCATAAGCCCAAAAGGATTCCATCCCATTGATATGATTTTTTCCATAGGTAAATTGATCCTCACCATGATGGCTCGATAGTGTTTCTTATGCTTTAGGCGATCGGGCGCCGCACACCCAGGATCAGGCCGCCGGAGACGAGGCAGAAGACACCCAGATACGAAAAGACCACCCCGAAGTTCCCGTGGGTGAGGTCGAGGAGGTAGCCGCTCAGCGAGGGGCCGATGAGTCCGGAGACGAAGCCATAGGCGGTGAACACCAGGCCGAAGATGGCCCCGAAGTGGGCCAGCCCGAAGCAGTCCGTCACCAGGGGGGCCGAAACGGCGAACTGGGTCCCGAAGGCCAGTCCGATGACGGCCGCGAGGAAGAAGATAGCCCCCGTCGCCGACACGTGGGGCAGGAGGAAGAAGGCCACGGCCGCGGAGAGGAAGGCCAGGCTCATGAGGAGATTCCGCCTCACCCTGTCCGAGAGATAGCCGATGACGACCCGGCTGAGGCCGCTGGTGAGGTTGAAGGCCGTGAGGATCCCCACGGC
>JAOZMY010000102.1 GCA_029934085.1 bacterium
ATATTGAATTCGTCGACAGCCTCCCCAAAAATGCGGCGGGAAAGGTGATGAAACACCAGCTGAAGGCGTAAAAGAGGTAACCACATGTCCGTCCCCAATCGAAAGGCATATTTACCGGCGTTGAAGATTGCCATCGACGTTGGGGGAACGTTCACGGATGTCGTACTTTTAGATCCATCTACACAATCCTTTCATTACGCCAAGACCCCCACGACCCACCACGACCTGACGGAAGGGGTTCTGAAAGGGTTACAGGAGATTCTGGAGAAGGCCGGCGTAGACGACACGGCATCGTGTCACCTGATCCATGGGACCACTATCGGGACCAACGCCATTATTGAAGGCAAGGGTGCCAAGATAGGACTCATCACCACAGAGGGATTCGAAGACGTTCTGGAAATCAGGCGCGTGGCCCGCCCCCGGGAGGCCACCTTTGACTTTTGGGTAGACAATCCCCCCCCGCTCGTGCCGAGATACCTCCGGAAAGGGATTAGGGAACGGATCGACAAAAACAGGAGGATTGTCACTCCCCTCGATCGCTCCTCCCTCAAGGATATCCTCTCCCTTTTCAAAGAGGAAAAGGTGGAAGGGATTGCTGTCACCCTTCTCTTCTCCTTTCTCAATCCCGAACACGAAAAAGCGATCGTCGCCATCATCGAAGAGGAGCTCCCGGACGTCCATATCTCACTGTCTTCCGAAATTTGCCCGGAATTCCGGGAATACGAGCGCACCAGCACGACGGTCATGAACGCCTACCTGGGACCCATTATCAAGGCCTATCTGGACAAACTGACACGGAAAATCGAGGAAAGACACCCTCATTTCAACATCCTGATCTTCCAGAGCAACGGAGGGGCCATGCCCGTCGCCTCCGCCGCGGCCTACGCCTCCAATCTCATCAATTCGGGGCCCGCCGGTGGGGCCATCGCCACCGCCTTCATCAGCCGGATCACCGGTCGCGAGATGGCCATCGGAATGGATATGGGCGGTACGACGTGCGACATCTCCGTCATCGACCACGGGATTCCCAAAACCACAACCTGGGGCGGCGTCTCGGAATACCCCATAAAGCTTCCCATGATCGACCTGAAGACCATCGGCGCCGGCGGGGGAAGTATTGCCTGGGTGGATGAGCTGAATGTCCTACACGTGGGGCCTGAAAGCGCCGGTTCCAACCCAGGGCCCGCCTGCTACGACTGGGGTGGGGAACGTCCCACCGTCACCGACGCAAACTGCGTCTTAGGGCGGATCAATCCCAACTACTTCCTCGGCGGGAAATACGCTCTAAACGTGGAAAAGGCCCGCGATGCCATCCGCCACTACGTAGCGGAAAAGATGGGGAAATCAGTGGAACAGGCTGCCCTCGATATCCTCCGGATCGTCAACGCTAACATGGCGAAGGGAATCAGCAAGGTCTCCGTGGAAAAGGGCTACGACCTGCGGGAGTTCGCCTTGGTGGCCTTCGGTGGCGCCGCGCCCCTGCACACCTGCGATATCGCCGATTCTTTGGGAATCCGCGAGGTGGTCATTCCCATGGCTAATGGGAACCTCTCCGCCGTGGGACTTGCCATCTCGGATATCCAGCACGACTATGTAAAAACCCTGATGATACGCTCCGACGCACTGATCCCCTCGGACCTTTACAAAGGGTTCGAAGAGCTCCAACAAAAGGGATTCCAGCAACTTGAAGAGGAAAAAGTGGATCTCTCATTAGCTCGGGTGGAGTGGTCGGCTGATATGCGTTACGAGGGACAGTCGTGGGAACTCAATATCCCCATCCCCGTCACCTCGGGAATCTCACAAGAGGATTTCGAGGCAATCCTCCACGCCTTTCACGAAACCCACCGAAAAGTCTATTCTTATTCGGAGCCCGGTGAAACCGTCGAATTCGTGAACCTACGGGTTCGGGTCAGAGCGGGAAGCGATGTTCCGTTTACGTCATCGGCCCCTCCATCCAATGAAGGTAACCGTCCCGAGCCAAAAGAAACCCGGAACATCTTCATCGAAAACAGGGGATCGATTCCTGTGAACATCTACGAACGGGAATCCCTCCCTCAAGGGGCCCGCGTGGTTGGACCAGCCATCATCGAAGAGGGGATCTCCACCACCTACCTGCCCACGGGCTGGGAGATCTCCGTGGACGGCTACGGAAACCTGCTCGCTCACAAAACGGGAGAAACGGGAAAAACATCACAAACATCGGACAGCGGTACGACAGACAAGGTGACTATGCAGGTGGTGCGCTACGGCTTGGATTCCATCGCTGAAGACATGGGCTTCAACCTAATGCGGATGGGTCGCACCACTATCGTCAAGGAGATTATGGATCTGAACTGCGCCGTCCTCGACGACAAGGGCCAGCTCTTGGCACAGGCGAATCTCTGTCCTCTCATGATGTTCAGCCTTCCCGTTTCCGCCTCGTTCATGCTAAAAGAGATCGGTTCCTTCGCCCCGGGAGACATCATCATCTCCAATGATCCGTACCTGGGCGGTCAGCATCTTTTAGACATCCAGTTTTTTTCCCCTGTTTTCTATGGGAGCGAGCTGGTCGGCTTCGTAGCCAACATCGCACACCACCTGGATCTGGGTGGAAGCGTTCCCGGCGGCGTGGCAGGGGGACTGACCGAGATCTACCAGGAGGGACTGCGAATCCCATTTGTCAAGTTCTTTAAAGGTGGAAAGGAAAACCGGGAAATCTCTAATTTCATCGCCTACAACATCAGGATTCCCGAGAAAACCCTGGAGGACATGCGGGCACAGGCCGCCACGACCCTATGGGGCGCTGAGCGGGTCGTGAAACTCATCGACAAATACGGACTGGCTACCTTTCGGGAAAGCACCCGGATGCTCCTCGACTACTCGGAGGCCAAAGTCAGAAAGGCCCTTCGGGAGATCCCGGACGGCACTTTTACGGGAATAGACTACTTGGATGATGACGGAATCACCCCCGACCCGGTTAAGATTCAACTGAATGTGAAGATCTCGGGAGACACGATGGAGGTCGATTTCAAGGGGACCTCTCCCCAAACAAAAGGAAACGTCAACTCTCCCTGGTCCTGCACCCTTGCGGGGGTCTATTACACGCTGGTTGGCATCATTGACCCCTACATGCCCGTCAATTCCGGGACATTCCGCCCCGTGAAGGTGATAAGCGAAAAGGGGCTGGTCACCAATCCCGTCCCCCCTGCCGGTGTCACGGCGCGAAGCCAAACCATGACAAAGATCGTCGAGGCCATGCTCAAGGCGATGGCCCCTGTCACGCCGGACCGTATCGTGGCGGGGAGTCACGGCCAGGCCTGTACCAACAGCTTCACAGGGATCCATCCCGACACGCAAAAACGCTTCACCTACATTGAGATCCAGGGAGGCGGGGCCGGAGCGAGGGCAACCAAGGACGGCCCGGACGGCCAGGACCTGCACCTGGGACGCTTCATGAATACCCCCGTCGAGGCCGCTGAATTGGAATACCCCGTCACGATCCAACGATATGCTTTCATCCCCGATTCGGGAGGGGCGGGAAGATACCGGGGAGGACTGTCCCTGCGGCGGGACATCCTTTTCCACACAGACGTCACATGGGCCCGGTACTCCGATCGGCAAAAATTCGCTCCGCAAGGGGTCTTTGGAGGAAAAGAAGGGGCCAAGGGCGCCTTCGTGCTGAATCCTGGGACAGAGCGAGAGACACGCGGGAGGGCAAAGGGGGTTGATGAAATCAAGGCAGGCGACATCTTGAGCATCCGGCTACCGGGAAGTGGTGGCTATGGTCCCCCGTGGGAACGGGACCCCCAAATTGTGGCCTGGGACGTGAAAAACGGGAAGGTTTCGAGGAAATCGGCGCGCGAGGATTACCTTGTCATCCTCAACGACGATCTAAATGTAGATAAAGAGGCAACCGCTCGGCTCCGTAAGTCGAAGATGAAGAGCGGTTAAACCCAAAACCCTTAAAAAGGAGGGAAAGATGAAACGTTTTCTCATCGTCACGGTTCTAATCCTTTCCATGATCTTCGCCACGGCGGCATTCACTCCCGCTTCGGCGAAGACCCTGAAGGCACTCAGTTTCTTGCCCAAGAACCACATGCTTTGCTCCATGATCCATGTGTGGGTTAAAGAGATTAACGCCGCGTGTAAGGGCAAGCTGAAAATCAACTGGGTCGGTGGACCCGAGGTCATCCCCGGGTTCGAACAGGCAGAGGCTCTAAAAAACGGGGTCATCCAGGTAAGCTTTCTCCCCGCCGCCTACTACAAGGCCATGCTTCCCGAGGCAAACGCCATCGTCCTATCCAGAATGTCTTTCGCTGACGAAAGAAAACCTGGCGGAATCTGGGACTACATGGTCAAGAAACACGAGAAGATCAACATGCGGCTGGAAGGCACGTGGCTCTACGACCCCTTCTACCTCTACGTCAAGAAACCGGTTAAAGGGATCAAAGACCTCAAAGGGCTGAGGATGCGAACCGCCTCTATGTATGACAGTTTCATGAAGAGCCTCGGCATGGTTCCCATTACCGTCAAGTTCGGTGAAACCTACACGGCCCTGCAGAGAGGGTTGGTAGATGGGTTTGGCTGGCCCACGCTGGGGCCCCGGAAGTGGGGATGGTTGGATTACTGCAAATATGTCATCGACATTCCCTTCTATACCCGGCAGAACACCTTCATGCTCTTCAACCTGAAGACATGGAACGCCCTCCCCAAGGACGTTCGCGACAAGATCGACCAGATCACCATCGCTTTCGAGCCCAAGATGAAAGTCTTCTTCGAGAAGAAGATCGCTGAAGAAAAGAAAAAGATGGCCGAGAAGGGGCTAAAACGCATCAAATTCTCCAAAGCAGACACCGCTGCTTATTTGAAGGCGGCTAATGATGCCTTCTGGGCGGATCTGGAAAAGAAGATCCCCAAGGAAGTTCCAACCTTGAAAAAACTCCTCGGATACAAATAATCTGTTAAAGATGGGTCCCGGCCAAGGGCCGGGACCCATGACAAGGGAGCACCATGCTGCAACGTCTACAAAAAATCTTCCATGGGGTTTCAGACGTCTGCTTCGCCCTCTCTTTCGCCGCCCTCGCTTTCATTACACTCCTCGTCAACACGGACGTCTTTTCCCGCCTCCTCTTTCATAAATCGATCACCTGGACCACAGAAATTTCTGAAGCCTTGATTCTCTATATGACCTTTCTCGGTGCGGAAAAGGTGTTGCGGGAAGATAAACACGTCAAGGTTGACCTGCTTACCAATAGAGTGAGTGATAAAACAAAGAGTATCTTGAGCGTCATCAGCGCCTGCATCGGCTTAATCGTTTCCCTTTTCTTTGTCGTCTTTGGTGTCATAACCACCTGGAGCTACTACAAACGTGGGATTTACAACCCCTCGGCCACGGAGCTGCCGCTTGCACCCGTCATCGCTGTCATTCCTTTCGGAGGAATATTCCTGTCCTACGAGTTCCTCCGCAAGATTGTAATCAATTTGAAAACTCTCTCTCAAAAAGGATCGGAGTAAACCATGGAATGGTGGCTCGTTCTCCTCATCATCCTGGGCAGTCTCGTTACCCTGTTTCTCATCGGGGTACCGGTGGCCTTCGCCTTCCTCTTCATTAATGTGGTGGGGGCATATCTCCTCTGGGGGCACGCCGTCGGACTGAATCAGATGATTTTGAGCATCATGCGCTCCATCACAGTCTTCGCCCTGCTACCCGTTCCCCTATTCATCCTCATGGGGGAGATCATGTTCCAATTCGACCTGGCCCCCAAGATGATCGACGTTGTAGATGGATGGCTGGGAAGAATCCCGGGGCGGCTTAGTCTGCTCGCCGTTTTGGCAGGAGTCATCTTCGCCACCATGTCGGGTTCAAGCCTCGCCGGGTGTGCTACACTGGGCGCCACCTTGATCCCCGAGATGGAGAAGAAAGGCTACGACAAAAACTTCTCCCTCGGATCCATTATGAGCAGCGGAACCCTTGCCGCCATGATCCCTCCTAGTGCTTTGGGGGTTCTCCTCGCATCCCTCGCCCAGATCTCCGTGGGGGATTTTCTCATCGCCATCATCATCCCGGGACTCGTCATGGCCTCCCTGTTCGGGGCCTACATCATAATCCGGGCCATCCTCCAGCCGGAATTGGCCCCGAAATACGAGCTTGCTGAAAAATTCAATCTCAAGAAAAAACTGATCGCCACGCTCAAATACGTGGTTCCCCTCGGTATCATCATCTTCCTCGTCATCGGCCTCATCTTCCTCGGCGTTGCCACCCCAACGGAGGCCGCCGCTTTAGGCGCCCTGGGATGTTTCGTCCTCGCCATCATCTACAGCGGCTGGAACTCCGAATACATGAAAAAGGCTATCAAGGGAAGTACCAGCATTACCGTCATGATGTTCATGATCCTGACTGGCGCTTCCGGTTTCTCCCAGATCATGGCCTTTACCGGTGCTACGGAAGGTCTCATCGAATTCGCCACCAGCTTCCATTTCTCACCCATCGTCTACGTCATTATCATGCAGCTGATTCTTATGGTCATGGGAGCCTTCATGGAACCCCTCTCCATCCTGATGATCACCATCCCCATCTTCATGCCCATCGTTAAGGCTATGCACATCAACCCTTTGTGGTTCTCGGTTTTAATGCTCATCAACATGGAGATGGCTACCATCACCCCACCCTTCGGCCTGGTCCTCTTTACCATGAAAGCCGTCGCCCCCAACTACACGATGGAAGACGTTTACAAGGCGAGTTTCCCCTTCGTCGTCCTGGATGTGGCATCCATTGTCATCCTCATGCTCTTCCCATCACTCATCCTCTTTCTACCAGGTCTTGCCCATCACTGAGGTTACCATGGACCACAAGAGCATAAGAGTAACGAGGAATCCGGTTCTTGAAAACCTCTCTTTCGACGCCAATTCCGGCGCTCTCGATTACAACGGGATCCGCTACATGCTGATCCGTCCCGAGACGGTCGTGGAGATTCAAAGGGTCATCGAAGAAAAATTCGGGGCCGAAGCCGCTCACGAGATCTTTTATCGAAGTGGATTTCGAGGTACCTCCCTCACCGCAAAAAAACTTCTTGGCAGCGGGCTATCTCCAGAGAAGTGCCTTGAAGCGATGTTCAAAATGGGGAGTCACTTAGGCTGGGGAAATTTCAAACTACTCAAGACCGATCGAAAAATCGGCGTCATAGAGGTTACTATTTCGGCCTCTCCCTTTGCCGAGGCATATGGCCCTTCAGAACAGCCAGTCTGCGCTATTCTCTGTGGCGCCCTCGCTGGAATCTTTTCAATACTGAAGGGGAAAGACTATAAGTGTACCGAGATTGGGTGCGTGGCCTTGGAGCACGGCCACTGTCACTTTATTCTAAAACCGATAACTAACTCTCCATGAAGCTTCAACAGCTTCACAGCTAAGAGAAACCTACAACACCAAGTTCGGGACTTCCATTTCGCCTTTCGCGAAGGCCTTGAGAAAGG
>JAOZMY010000103.1:0-5189 GCA_029934085.1 bacterium
CATTTCTTTGGCGATTTCTCCCCACCTGCCTTCGGAACCTCCCAAGGGACGGTTGCCGAGATTGATGAAGAGGAGACTTCCGCCCAGGATGAGGAGGATAACGATATGGATCAAAGAGTGGGGGTATCTTTGGGTGGTGTTTGACATCTTCTCGTTCTTTATACTTACACCTCTGTTAGGTTTGTCTTGGAATCTTTCCTAAGCCTAAATGGCGTGGTTTATCTCGGGATGACGTGAACATGACCTCTTTTTAATGTTTGAGGAAAGTCACGGCGCGGAACTGGAAACCCAGCCTGCTCGTCCGGGGAGCTCGATGCGTGCAAGCCGACGTATGGGAATCTTGTCTTTGTCCTTTAGGAGGATTTTTGCCATTTCTCCAAGAGGGACGATTTCAAAGGGATTTTGCTTTATGGCCGTTATGAGCTTCCTCAAGAATTGGGTATAGGGTCCCCCTTCTACTTCAGCGTGGAGAGCGATTACGGGAAAGAGCGCGGTCAGGGCGGAGTCGATGATACGAGAGACGCAGGTTTCCTCGTCGGAAATTCCCATCGTCAAAAGTTCCTCCAGACAAGGCCCGGTTGTGGGAATCTGCAAAGGGGAGAGGGTACCGTTTTTCGTTCTAAGGAAACAAGGGGAGCCTTCCCGGAGGTCGCTGGCATAATCAAAGCTCATAACTGTTTCCGTTGCGATGACGACATCCGTGATTTTCCACGAGGGGGCGGCCACGGCTCGGGCTGGGTGGATGAGGATTTTACGGTAAGCGGCGCTTGCCATCATAAGCTGACCCTGAATTTCTTCCGAAGACATGGTCTCGATATGGTCTTGCCAGAAGCGGTGATCCCAGGCATGGATTTCACACTCATGGCCTTCCCTCTCTACTTGCTGAACAATTTCGGGGAATTTTGTGGCGATGGGGCGGGCGGGGAGCAATGTGCCGGACAAGATGGTTCGGAGCCCATAGAGGCTGGGGGCGCGGGTTTTGACCATCTTTTTGAAGAAACCTTTCTCTTTGAAGAGGTTGAAAATGGCTTTTCCGGCGTTGTCTGGGCCAAAGGAGAGAAAGAAGGTAGCCCTGACTCCTTCATGTCTAAAGATTTCAAGGAGGCGAGGCACTCCGTCTCGCATCCCGTCGTGGGTGTCCACATCAATTTTTAATGAGAGAGGACGTTTGCCAGACACGATTGGCTTACAGGCTCCCAAGCTCTTCTGCGGCCTGAAGGTCACTGATGCCGCTGTAAAACTGAATGGTCTTTTTTAAGGCTTCATCGATGCCTGTTCGGGGTTCCCATTTCAAAAGTTCCATCGCGCATGTGATATCCGGGACCCGATGCTGCATGTCGTCGTATTCTTTTCCATAGTAGGCCTCTGCCGGGATCTCCTCGATTCTTGCCTTCTCCGCTTTTTCCCGTAGTGGGACGAATTCACGGAGGATCGAAATCATTCGTTCCGCCAGCTCTCGGATAGAGAGATCGTTATTGGGGTTCCCCAAGTTGAAAATCTCCCCATTGCAGATGCCGTTTTCGTTTTTAATAATTTTCATCAAGGCATCAATCCCGTCGTCAATGTAGGTGAAACTCCTTCGCTGTTTGCCGCCATTAACAAGACGGATGGGTTCTTCGCGGAGCAGGTGTCCGAGAAACTGGGTTACAACACGGGAACTCCCTTCTTTTGGCGCGTCGATGCGGTCCAGGCCCGGGCCGATCCAGTTGAAAGGGCGGATAAGGGTGAACTGCAGTCCCTGATCCCGCCCATAGGCCCAGATGACCCGGTCCAAGAGCTGTTTCGCGCAGGCGTAGATCCAGCGCTGCTTCTGGATAGGACCATAGACCAAGGGGCTCTTAGCTTCTGAGAAGCGTTCATCCGGGCACATCCCGTAAACCTCCGAGGTGGAGGGAAAGATAACCCGGGTTTTATACTTCACACACTGGCGAATCACGCGCAGATTTTCTTCGAAATCCAATTCAAACACGGCCAGGGGATCTTTCATATAGGTTGCGGGGGTGGCTATGGCTACGAGGGGCAGGCAGACATCACATTTTTTGATGTGGTATTCGATCCACTCCCGGTTGATGGCGATATCCCCCTCCAGGAAGTGGAAACGAGGTTGTTCAAGCAGGCCCTCCAGCTTGTCACTGGCGAGGTCCATTCCATAGAGTTCCCAGTCGGTTTCTGAGAGGATCCGACGGGTCAGGTTGCTTCCGATGAACCCGTTGACGCCAAGGATGAGTATCTTCATGGATGACTCCCATCGGTTTTGTTAATTTGCGAATCTTCAGATCTTCCCCTGTATATCTCTCTGATGACGTAGCTTGGATGCCCGCGAATCTCTTTGAAGATACGACCGATGTATTCCCCCAAGAGGCCGAAAGCAATAAATTGCCCCCCAATCAGGATAAAGAGGACGGCGAACAGGGTGAAGATGCCCTGAGCGGCCCAGTCTGGCCCGAGAATGAGGCGAAGAAGGATTAGGAGAAAGCCGAATGAAATGCCGAGGATGGCAATAATGGAGCCCGTGAAAAAGAGAAAACGTAAGGGAGCCAAAGAGAGGCTCGTCATCAGGTCTAATTGAAGGCTCAAAAGCTTCAGAAAGGAGTATTTGGAGACCCCCGCCGTTCTTGGGGCGTGAGACACGGGAATCTCGACGGGGTTTTTGGCAAAAAGGGTAGCGAGGGCTGGGATAAAGATGCGGTAATCTTTCTGGTGGGCGAGTTGTTTTGCAATGTCTCGGGTGTAGCCTCGGAGCATGCATCCGAAGTCCTTGATGGAAACACCGGAGATCTTCCGGGTCATCCGGTTGACCAGGTCGGAAGCGAATCGTCTGAAGAAGGGATCTTGGCGTCCTTCCCGATAAGTGCCGATGAGATCGTGTCCTTCCTTGAACGCCGCAACGAGATTCGGGATTTCCTCAGGAGGGTTTTGAAGGTCGGCATCCAGGGTGATGATCCATTCCCCCTTTGCCTGTTCGAATCCCGCCATGACTGCGGCGTGCTGACCGAAGTTTCGGGCGAAAGAGAGTATGGCAAGCTCAGGGTGGGATTTTAAATGCCGTTTGAGTTCCTCAAGTGTCCCATCCGTGGAGCCATCGTCGATGCAGATGACCTCGAAAGGGACGGAAAGATCGTGCAGGACCGGAAAGAGGCGTTGAAAAAGCGGGTCGATGTTGACGGCCTCGTTTTTCATGGGAATGATGATGGAGAGCTTGGGACGTTGGTCACTTTCCATATGACCTTTTATATCGATATTTTTCACTTTAGACAACCGCCTTTTGGTTGATCGAAGTCGGAATCCGAATACAGGGCGATAAGACCTGACGCTTTGATTCTTGGGCCTTGTCTTTTTTTCATAGTGGTTAAATTCCCTGGCCTGGTTGGGAAGGTTTTGTCTCGGGTTCTGGTGAGGCCGGGAGAGGGGGACGTGTTCCCTTTGGAGTAGCTCTTACCCGATAGAGCCGGATCTTGAACCGGCACGTATAGTCGTGCCCTACTAAGAGTTCAAGCCTTTCCCTTAGTTTTGCGGGGAGTTTCCCGGTTTCTTGAGCAGGAATGATCAGTAACGCCTCCGGGTGGCTTTGTAAGTAATGGATGAGACGAGAAAGTTTGTAGAACTCGTTGATGTAGTGTCCCGTGTAGAAGGGTATCATCCCCCGGGTGAGCTCGTCGAGGTTGTAGCCAGCCAGAGGGATATCGCTGCGGATGTAGGGTCTCGCCTTGTCGGGAAAGGCCCGGATACTCTTGACGGGATTCATGATCCTCACAGCCCCTTCATGGTAGATCAAAAAGAGTAAGATGATCGTTGTAAAAATGACCAGGCAGGAGGGGGCTGTTTTATTTTTCAGGGCCTTGAGAAATTTGTTTAGAAGAAACAAAAACGCGAGGATTCCAAGGGGGACGATCAGGACAAGCATGGGCGTCAGGTGTTGAATAACAGGGGCCATTTGAATCCCATCAGGGCCGATGCCGGTTAAGACGATGAAGATGGACCCTATGGCGATACTCATAGGAATAATCGATAACGCACCGAGTAGGATCAGTAGCGTCCATCTTTCCAGGGCGGTCGCGGAATTTCGGTGACGGCAGACGTGGGCCAGCCAACCCCCGATACCGATGGCGCATAGGGGATAGATGGGGACGAGGTAAAGGTTCCTTTTTGTCGCGGGCAGGGAGAGGAGTAGAAATCCACCGGCAAACAGGAGCATGATGGTTATCAGACCTTTAAGGGTCCTCTTTTCAACGGATTCCGGAGGGTGAACGAGGAAGAGGATGGCGGCGGGTAGGGCGATGATCCAGGGGATGAAACTTTCGGGGAGTTTCCTGAAGTAATAAAAGAAGTCGTGTTGATGCCCTTCCATGTATTGACGAATAGCGGAAGGTAGCATCCGGCCTAAGGTATTCTGCAGAAGATATTCCCGGAGTGCGGTACTGCCCCCGGTGAAATATAAACCGACGATCCAGGGCGTGACGATGGCGATGAACAGGAGAGCCCCCACCCCGATCTGGGGCGCGATTCGTTTAAATTCCTTGAAATCACGGTAAATTAGAAGGACGAGAAAGGGAGGAGCTATAATCAATCCGGGCCCAACCAGTCCTTTGGACAGGAAGGCCAACCCCGAGGCGACCGCCATCAGGTTATAGCCAATCCATTTGCCGCGGGAGGTTTCTGAGTCGTAGGCGACGAAGAATCCGTAGTATCCCAGGGTTACGAAGAAGATGAGGGCGTTGTCCACGAGACATCGGTGGGAAATGATGGAAAACTTCGAGAGTGTTGCAAGGACCAGGGCGGCAAACATGCCGGTCTTCTCACCTCCGATACGTTTGCCGATGAGATAGGTAAAGAGAAGTGTCAAGAAGGCAAACAGGGCGGAGGGGAGACGGGCACTTGCGTCCGATACCCCGAAGAGTTGGTAGGAGATACCCATGACCCACCAGTAGAGGGGAGGTTTTTCGAGGAAAGGGGTTTTGTCCAGGGTAGGTAGCGTGTACTGGTGATTTAGCCACATCTCTCGTCCAATCTCCGCCACGCGTGGCTCATCCGGCTTCCATAGGTCGCGGGAAAAAATTCCGGAAAGGGAGATGAGGATCAATAAAAGGATGAAGGAGGCTGTCAGCGCCGCCTTGTTTTTTACCATGTCTTTCCCCGTTTCATGAACCTAAGCATATCAAAATGTCTCCCGTTTCGACAGGGTGGCCGGG
>JAOZMY010000103.1:5289-7439 GCA_029934085.1 bacterium
GCTTCATTACCATACCAAAATGACCTTCAAATGACGGAAACATTACCTTGTTATAATGATCTGCCTATTGTGGGGTCGTTTGTGAGATTAATTTGTAGGTTCATGGGGAAGGCTGATCGTAAAGGTGCTTCCCCTGTTGGGAGAGCTGGTGACATCAATGTTTCCTCCGTGGGCCCGGACGATGGAGAGAGCCAGGCTTAGTCCAAGGCCGTTCCCCTGGGTGGAGCGGCTCTTATCACCCCTGTAGAAACGCTCAAAGATATGGGGAAGATCTTCCGAGGAGATCCCTTCGCCGGTGTCGCTTATTTCGATGATAGCTTTCATGGAATCTTCTTTCACAGTGATTACCACCTTCCCACCCTTGTCTGTGAACTTGATGGCGTTATCCAGGAGATTCGCCACAACCCTTTGAAGTGCTGTTTTGTCACCATGAATCATGAGAGCAGTTTTCGGTAGCCGTGCGGTGAGGGTGATCCCCTTGTCTTCCGCGGCGGGCTGAAATAGTTCGATGGCCTCGTGGATGACTTCCAGGATGTCGGTAGGAGTCCGTGTTAATCTGGCCAACCCGGAGTCTGTCTGGGCGATCTCAAGCATGGTGTTGATGAGGCTGACGAGCCGGTCACATTCCTCGATAATCGCTCCAGCCATTTCCTGGGAGGCGTGGATGTCCTCCCTGTTTGTCAGCATATTTTCGGCCATACCCCGGATGCGTGTTAGGGGGCTCCGGAGATCATGGGCAATGTTGTTGGTAACCCTTTCCAAGTCTTCAACGAGAAGCTGAATCCGGTCGAGCATGTTGTTGAAGGCCTGGGCAAGCGCCTTGATCTCTTCTCCCTCTTTCCCGATGGGAACGCGACGACTGAGGTCGCCCCGGTCGATTTGAATCGCCGTGTTTGTGACCCTTTCTACCCCTGCCATGGCCCGTTTGGAGATGATCCATCCGAGGAGTGTTCCCAAGGTGAACATGGAGAGAAATCCATACCCGAAAATTTTGCGCACACTTTCGAGAATCTCATCGTTGTCTTTGAGGGATTTTCCGATTTCCAAGATCAGCCCACCCTGTATTTTTTTGTTGATGACCCGAACCTTGTGTTTGCTGCCGGGGCGCGGAAGGGTTTGAATAATTTCATCCCCCTCCTTGAGGGAGTCGAATCCTTGAAGAATCGGGGAAAAGCTCTTCCATGGCTGGAGATCTGAGGAGGCGAGGATTTTTTTCTGAGGCGAGAGGAGAAGGTAAAAGACCGAAAAACGTTTTTCCCCAAGGGACTCGTTGAAGAATTCCTGTTGAAGTTTCTTTATCCCGCTGACGTTGAATAAATTTTCTTCTTCCTTGATTTCGTCCCGGAGATACTTGTCGGTCAGTTCAAGGAGGGTGTAGGAGAGGGATAGGTGGATAAGAACGAAAACAACGAGGGAAGAAAGGCCAAAGAGGACGAGGTGAAAAAACGTAAGCCGGGTCGTGACGCTACGAAAGAGCCGGTTTTTGAAGGAGATAAAGCGTTGCATGTTGCGCGGATAATAGCACGTTTTATTTGATTATTTAACGCACGGGATGGGGATGTTTCGAAAATATGTCCACATGATGGAGTAGGAAAAAGCCCCTCAAATAGTAGGTTGGTGAGAACCCCTAAATAGGCGCCTGCCACCACGTCGCTTACAAAGTGTTTCCCGATGACGATTCGACTGGCCATGACCATCAGGGCGATGAGTAGATAAATAAATCTGTATCGAGGCTTGATGAGATAGAGGGCGGTCATGAACGCGGCGATGGTATTGGCGTGGCCCGAGGGGAAAGAGAGGAGTTTAGCCGGGGAAGTCCTGAAAAAGATAAAACCGTATTTCCCCTCGTTGTAAAGCATGACGGGGCGGTATCGGGCAAATATGACCTTGAGGACGTCAGTGAGAATGCCAGAAAGGGCGATGGAGACAAAAATGAAGAAGGAGAACAGGGCGTATTTCCTGAGAACTTCGGCATGACTCCTCCAGCTTTCGGATTTTGACGCGGGGTAGAAGAGGATGAAGATCATCCCGAAAAGGGTGAGATACGGGGTAGAGTTCCCGAATAAGGTGACATAAGAAAAGAATGTGCGGATCGGAGGGGCCACCGAGCGCATGGCCAGGGCAATGGGGCGATCTGCGATAAGGATCGA
>JAOZMY010000104.1 GCA_029934085.1 bacterium
AGAATCTTAAAGAGGAGCTTGCGCGGCTGGAAAAGAAATACGCGGAGCTTTCCAGCGTCTTCACGCCGAAGTATCCGAAACTGAAGCGTATCCAATCCGAGATTAGGTCGTTGAAAAAACAGATTGCCGAGGAGAAGCAACTCATTATTGCGACAATCAAAAACCGCTACCAGGCCGCTGTCAAGAATGAGGAGATGCTTAAAAAGGCCCTTGAAGAACAGAAGAAAAAGGTGGCAAGCCTGAAGCGTATGGCCATAGATTATAAGATACTCAAGCGGGAGGTTGAAACCAATCAGCAGATCTACGAACTCCTGCTTCAGAAATCCAAGGAGCTGGATGTGGAGGTGGGGATCAAGTCGTCCAACATCCATCCCATCGATAAGGCCCTTGTTCCCATGTTTCCGTTTAAGCCGAATCGTTTTAAGAATATGGTTCTTGCCATTTTCATGGGGTTGTTTTGCGGGATCTTCGGAGCATTTGTGATTGAATATTTTGATAATACCTTCAAGAGTCCCGAAGAGGTAGAGAGATATCTGAGACTTCCTATCCTGGGAACAATACCCCATATTTCCCATAAGAAGGGATTCGATGAAGAGAGAAGGGGTATTGAGCTGGATGCCTTACAAAATCCTCGGTCGGCGACGGCAGAGGCGTTTCGAATGATTCGTACTTCACTGATGTTGAGCGCCGCTGGGGCGCCGCCAAGGTGTTTGTTGGTTACCGCGCCGCAAGCTGGAAACGGGAAGTCCTTTGTATGTTTTAATCTTGCCTTGGCTTATGCTCAGATGGGTGCAAAGGTTCTGCTTCTTGATTGTGATTTGAGAAAGCCACGTTTGCATAAGCTGATTGGTGTTCCTTCCAGCCCGGGATTAAGTAATTTCCTCTCGGGGAAAATAGATCTCAAGACCATAACGAATCCTGTTGGGGAAAACCTTGATCATAAGTTAAAAGTCGATTTTGTTCCCTCCGGGGCAATGCCTCCAAATCCAGTAGAACTTTTAAATTCTCAGGTCTTCCTTGATACTCTTAAGCGTTTCAGAAACAGCTATGACATCATTATCATCGATTCTCCCCCTGTGGTGGGATTTGCAGACTCACTTGTGCTCAGCCGTCTTGCGGATGGGACAATGCTGGTGATTAAAAATGAGCAGACGCCGCGTCCTATGTCTCAGCATTGTTGCGATCTCCTTTTCCAAGTGGACGCGAAGATCCTCGGGGTGGTGGTCAACGATATCAAGCTGAGGAAAGGCTCTTATTACTACGGGAAGTATTACTCCTACTATCACTATTATTATGGGAAATACCACCAGACGGATGACGAGACCCCCGAAATTACTGGCAGAGCTATCTGAACAACTGGTTAAATTTACGAGTCACTTATTACATTTGCGGAATGACAACTAACATCCCAGGTCAGGATCAAAGTTCCTTGTGCAAATTTATTTTGAAGGGGGTTGTCCTGGGATGTCTTTTCTTTTTCTTGTTTTTAACGGGTCTTCTTTTGACCGCCGAGGTTATCAAGGTCCTACCCTCGCCCAATTTAGATGAGAAGCTCCGAAAGGTAACCCGGTTGAATCCATTTGATGACGAAAGCTGGTATGCTCTAGGGAGAATAGCCTATTATTTGGGAGATTATTCGGAGGCGAGAAAGGCTTTTGGCAGGACCCTGACCGTAAATCGTCTGTTCTATCCCGCCTGGATTGACCTTATGGGGTTGTCTTTGAAGGATACGAATCAAGGACGTGAGATTGTAGGTTTGATAAAGGCAATCGATTTACTGAACCCAACAGATATCCAAGTTCATTGGAGAATTCTTTTAGAAACATTAACACTGGATAAGAGCTGGGCGCGTGAGGCTGCGCTGAACGAGATAAGGCTTCTTATACCCCTGGCAGAGGATCAAAGAACCAAGCTTTTTACATTAGCTGGAATGCTTTTGGGAAGCGATGAGGCCCTTTTGACTTTTGTGCCGGATGACCTTGCCATCAAAACGGAACTTTTACACTATTTCCTCTTTTCAAGGAAACGGGCTGACATTGCGGAAACCCTTTGGGATGAGATCTGTGCGCGGAAATGGAAAACCAAGGCCCTTTTTCGGACGATGATCAAAGGCCTTTTTTATAATAAGAAATACAAAGTATGCTGGGACCTTTGGGAGAATAATTTCCGGAGTGACTATAGAGAGAATCTTGTTTTCAATGGAGGTTTTGAAAAGAACTTTTTGCGATATGGTTTTTCCTGGAGGACACAAGGGAAAATTGCTGGGGTCGAGCGGGTTCGTTTCGTGCATTTTTATAAGGTGGAGGGAAGAAGGGCTTTTTCCATGGAGTTTGATGGGGAACATAACCCCAGCATAACCAATCCTTATCAGTACATTTATCTCCAGCCAGGGAGGTATCGTTTGAGAGCCTTATTGTCGACAAAGGAGGTAACGGGGGCAACTGGGTTTTACGTTGAAGTTTCCGGTCCGCATTTTCGAGCAACTTCAGAGGAGGTTAAAGGTGATACTTCTTGGAAAAAGATCGAATTGCTGCTGGATTTGAATGAGCCCGGACTTTACCGCCTTAGCCTTCGGAGAAACGCGACTGGCAAATTAAATCGTTTCCTTGGTGGGAAGGTATTTTTTGATGATGTTAGATTGGTGAAACTAAATAAGTAGAAGAAGATGCTGAAAAAGATTCTCGAGAATGTTGCTTCAGGAGAGGATACTGTTTCTCTTTTTCTGAACATGGGTCAGTCACCATCAGTGATTTACTGGTCGTTGAAGGATTTTCTTAGAGATCCCGATTTGCTTTTGGCCCGGGAAGTTGCCGAAAAGTATAAAGTCAGCTCCCAGTATCTCTTTGACAGAATCAGCGATGTTATTGAGCGAATCGACAGGTTTAGAGAGACGAACCCTTATGCCGTTTTGAATCTGACGTATCAGGCGGATGCTGCGAGTATTCAGGATAGTTGGAAGCGAATGCTTAAGAAGTGGCATCCAGATAGACACGGGGATCGGGATGAATATCTAACTATGACGCAGAAAATCAACGATGCATACATGATATTAAAATCTCTTGACACCCGCAGGGCCTATGATAAGCAGTATGCACCATTCTTGATGATCGTAAAGGATATCGAGGCCCGGAGACGACCGTCCCGACTTGGCCGGAAGCGTATCCCTTTTTTGAGATGGAGGTATCTTGTTCTGGCTATCCTTATTGTTTTAGCTGGGCTGTTTGTATGGAAGGTGAGATAGCGTATGAGAGACGATAAAGCCGTGAGACGGAATGTCGAATTACAAAAAATAAGGTTGCTCCATATAAATATTGAAGGTTCAGGGGGGCTTGCTGCCCAGGCAAAACGTGAATTGGAAACGGAGAGACAAAATAATTTAGGACCGAAGAGGTTGAGAAAGAAGGCTATGAGAATTAAAGACGTAGAATATTTTTCGGGGTGATATGATTATTGAGGCCTCAATTTTCTGTCTGGTTAAGTGGCAAATATGAAAGAACGCGTGAGAAGCCCATATAGATTTTTTGAAATATGTATCATCGTATTTCTCCTATCATCTGTTTTCCTGTTTGGTGCTGTCCAGCCCCTTGTTCTTCTCTCGGGAGAAGTTTTAATTTTCGGGTCATTCATAGCGTTCATAATAATTGGTATGAGACGGGGGAGGTCCTGGGATAGAACCCCTCTTTTCTTCCCATTTATGATTTTTCTTCTGTCAATCCTGATTCAAATGATTCCCCTCCCCCCCGCGGTTCTTAAGTTTCTTTCTCCCCAGACAGTAGCACTCCGGGATATACTTGGGGATGGGGGGGGATGGAATACTCTTTCTCTAATCCCTCCTAAGACCCTTAGCCAGTTTTTGCGCTGGACAACTGTTTTCCTCTTTTATCTCTTTATCGTTAACGTATTTACGAAAGAGACGGTCTGGAAGCTTCTCAATACCCTTTTCTTTCTTACTTGTTTCGAGATCTTTTACGGCCTTTTTCTTCTATTTACGGGGAGTAATTATCTTCTCTGGTATAACAAACCGGAGTATGGGCAATTTGGGAACCGACTGCACGGAACATACCGAAATCCCGATCATATTGCAGGATATTTGGAGATGCTGATTCCTCTACATATCGTTCAGGCCATTTCGAGGCGGGTGATAACACCTTTCAAATCGGAGGAAAAGGCGCAAAGACTTCTCGGAATTTTTCTCGTTATGCTGTTTATCATTGCTCTTTTTCTGACTATTTCCAGAGCGGGCATTGTAGCATTTCTTATTGGGATGATCTATTTTTATTTCAGTGGTGTTAAAGGCACTGAAAGGCGGACGCAGTTTTCTTTTTATTTGAAGATCCTTGGCGCCTTGGCGGTGGTTTATCTTCTTTGGATAGGGATCGGTCCCATTATCGATCGTTTTTGGAGCCTAACCTCAAGCGTGCAGCATCACAGGGGAGTCGTGTGGAATGATACCATGAAGCTTGTTAAAGATTTTCCGGTTTTTGGAGTAGGATTTGGGACATTCCGATACATTTTCCCTAAATATAAAACCCTCCTAACCCAAGGAATCTGGGATTTTCCACACAATGATTATCTACAGGTGCTTGCTGAGGGTGGAGTTGTAAGTTTGGTATCCTTTTTATGGTTGTTTTTCAATGCATTAAGGATGCTGACATGGAAAAAACTCCCCCTTGCCCGAGGGGCTGCGGCGGGTTTCGTTGCGATTTTAATCCACAGTTTTTTTGACTTCAACCTTCAGATCCCCGCCAACGCGTATATCTTTGTTACACTGATTGCGATCGGGTGGATCAGCGTGCGAGAGAATCATGGTAGACATCCACTGCCACCTATTGCCGGGGATTGACGACGGCCCGGTTGACTGGGCGGAAGCCCTGGCATTGGCGAGAATGTTCGCCGAGGCAGGGGTGGAGAAGATCGTCGTGACGCCCCATTTCATCCCTGGTGTGTATTCCTGGACCCGCGAGGAGGGCGAAGCGCTTCACCGGAAACTCGTTGATAGACTGCGACGAGAAGGGTTGGTGTTGGAAACTTTTCTGTCGGCGGAAGTAGGAATTTTCCCGGAGTTGCCCCAGTGGATTGAAGAGGATAAGGTTCCGCTGATGCCCACGGGGCGCCACCTCCTGCTCGAGGCACCCATGTATGGAAGTGAAAGCGTTGTCCGAGACATGGCCTATGCCGTCTTGTCTGTTGGAGTGACTCCCATCTTTGCCCATCCGGAACGGAGCCCTCTTTTCATGGAAGTGGGTTTAGCCCGGGATCTCGTTGCCTCGGAGGGAGTATTTCAGCTCGATGCGGGAGGCTTGATCGGCAGATGGGGTGGTGAGATAAAAAGGATATCAATGAATTTGATTGATGCCGGCCTCGTGCGATACGTGGCCTCGGATAGCCATGGACCGGGAAGGAGAGAACCATCGGAATTCGTGATGGCCGCTGAAGAGGTGGAAAAGCTATGGGGACCTGAGATCAGGAAGGCCCTTTTTCATGAAAATCCCCTTGAACTGACGAAGGTCCCACCGAAGCTATAGAAATTAAATATAGCAAAAAGGAAGGGGTTCAACGGAAGAAAGACCGATGAGCCCCTTTATTTTTCTGGCACGCCTGAAGGGATTCGAACCCCTGACCTGCGGATTAGAAGTCCGCTGCTCTATCCAGCTGAGCTACAGGCGCCTATTTTCCTTTTTTATACCACTTCTTTTGCGGGAACGTCAATTCATTCGGCGACAAAACAGATGTAATCCCCACTTCGAGACGGGTTGACACTTTGGCTGTTTTTATATATTAATTGCTATTATCGAAGAGATCATGTTTGAAAGGAGGGGAAACTTAAACCAGAAAAACGGGGTGTCGAGGATGTTTTTCACCCCAAACAATCGTGTTTTTAAGGAGGGTTTTTATGAAATCACTTGCTAAGTCATTAGTCGTTTTTGGTATCGTTTTGAGTTTTCTCCTGGTCGGCGGTTTTGTCCCGACGGCGCAGGCTGCCAAGGAGATTAAGATTGGTGTCATTTATCCCCTGACGGGGCCTGCCGCGGCGGCCGGTCGGGAGCTTCGTGCCGGTGCTGAATTGGCGGCGGAGATTTGCAATAAAGTCATGTCGGGAATCGATATGCCCATGGCGAAGAAGGCCGGGATCAAGGCCCTGGGCGGCGCGAAGATCAAGTTGATCTTCAAGGATCACCAGGGGAACCCCCAGTTGGGTGCAGACCTGGCCAAGAAGCTGATTAAGGACGACAAGGTTGTTGGGATCCTCGGGTGCTATTACAGCTCCGTGACCAAGACGGTTTCCGCGGTGTGCGAGCGCTACGGTGTTCCCATGATCAACGGATCGTCCACCAGCCCGGCTCTGACAGAGCGTGGGTTCAAATGGTTCTGGCGGACCACGCCCCATGACAAGTATTTTACGAAGGACCTTTTCGAATTTCTGAAGGGATTGACGGAAGGAAAGGTCAAGGGTGTTAAGGCCGTCCCCAAGAAGGATTTGGAACCCATCGTGTCCGCCTGCGAAAAGACAGAGTGGGGTTCCCATGTGGACAGTCTCATCAAGGAATTTGCGAAGAAGTATAATTTCAAGCTCGCCAAATCGATCCTTTACGCGGCAAAAGCCCCGGATCTGAGCTCGGAGGTTCAGTCCCTGCTGGCTCCGAAGCCCGGGACTATGCTTTTTGCTTCTTATACCTCGGACGCCATCCTGATGGTCAAGACCCTGAAATCCATGAAGGCCAAGCCCAAGGTCATGTGGGGCCAGGATGCCGGATTCGAGAAGCCTGAATTCCGTAAGACTTTGAAGGACGATATCGTTGGGATTTTGACGCGGACCGTGTTTATCCCCTCGATCGCGAACGTGAAGAAGGTTGCGGGTGAGGTCAATGCCCTTTACAAGAAGAAAACGGGTAACGACCTGGGCGGTGCCTCGGCGCGTGCCTTCACCGGCCTCCAGGCGTGGGTTAACGTTCTGGAGAAGGCCGGCTCCACGAAGCCCGAGGCCATCCAGAAAGCGGCCAACAACATTGAGATCCCGGGTAAATACCTGGTGGTCCCCTGGAAGGGAATCAAGTTTGCTGCTTCCGGGAAAGAGGTCGGCCAGAATATCCTGGGCTCCGGTATGATCGGCCAGTACCAGAAAGACAAAGATGGCAACATTGTTCTCCAGGTTGTCTATCCCTTTGATCTGGCCACGGCCAAAATGATCTATCCGCTGAAGGGATTCTGAGATTAGGTATTAAACATGGCGCGCAGGCCCGTGAGAATCGGGTCTGCGCCCCTTTTTACTCGATGGATGGGTAGGATATGTCCGCTTTCACCGGTCAGCTTTTGCAGTCTGTCGTTTCCGCCCTGTTGATGGGGATGGTGTTTGCCCTGGTCGCTCTCGGGTTGACCATCATCTTCGG
>JAOZMY010000168.1 GCA_029934085.1 bacterium
AAAACAAAATAAAAGGAGTCCATCATGAAATTTTATAAGGTATTTTTCCGCTCTATTTTACCCTTCATGGTCGTCTTCACGTTTTCGTGTGCCGTCATCACGGTAAACATCTACTTTCCTGCGAGGGACGTGGAAAAAGCCTATGAAAACCTGGAAGATCAGCTCATGAATCCATCGCCGGAAAAACAGTCTCCGGAGCAGCAAAAACCGGAGGAAAAACCTAGCAAAGATACCAACAGCTTTCTGAACCCCGGCTCGTGGTTTGTTCAAGTCGCCTTCGCCGCAGATGATCTGGCCGCGAAAATCTCCCGCCACATCATGAAAATGCCTGAAGTAGTCGAAGCCTATCGACGCATGGGAAAACGTATTAAAGAAATCAACCGGCTAAGAGACAAGAAGCTCGTGGGGGAGTCGAATACGGGGTTACTTTCCCCACTCACCAAGCTGAATCGAACGCAGGCACTGTTAATGAAAGATGAGAACCACGACCGGGCTACCGTGATCCTTGGGATGGCAAAGGCCATTCTGCAAATCAACCACCTTCCAATCAATAAAAAGAATCTGGACAAAGTCTATCCTCAAGCGGCTGAACAGTTTGCCAAGCTCCGAAGAAGTCGGGCAAAACCGGGATGGAAAATCCAGCTGCCCGATGGAAAGTGGGTTGTCAAGAAATAGTGCGATCTCGTTTCCTATACTTCCCAATCTCTTTCTGTCTTTTGATGTTTTTCCTCTCGCTCCCGACGGCGTCGGGACAGGGAGGGGAAAAGCCCGCCTATGGTGACGCGATCATCGTGGGCTCCATCGGGGACGCCAGCAACCTCATCCCCATCCTCGCCAGTGACAGCGCCTCTCACGACATTGCGGGACTCGTTTATAACGGTCTCGTCAAATACAACAAAGATCTTAAGCTTGTCGGGGATTTGGCGGAATCGTGGGATATTTCACCAGACGGGCTGACCATCACCTTTCACTTGAGAAAAAATGTCAAATGGCAGGATGGGAAGCCTTTTACCTCTGATGACGTCCTTTTCACTTACAAGACTACTATCGACCCCCAAACCCCCACACCTTACGCGGGGGACTTCATGATGGTCAAAAAGGTTGAATGCCCTGATAGATACACCATTCGCGTCACCTACGACAAACCGTTTGCCCCCGCCCTGGGGAGCTGGGGTTCCGCCATTCTGCCCAAACACCTCCTCACCGGGACCCCCATCACAAAGAGCCCCCTCTCGAGACACCCCATTGGAACAGGTCCTTACATTTTCGACAAGTGGATCACAGGGGAAAAGATCGTCCTCCACGCCAATCCCAACTACTTTGAGGGCCGTCCCTATATCGATCGGTACATCTATCGCATCATCCCTGACATGGCCACGATGTTCATGGAGCTTCAAAACGGCACACTTGATGAGATGGGACTGACGCCGCTCCAATATAAGAGACAAACCAACACACCTTTCTTCAAAAAGAATTTCAGGAAATATAAATACCTTTCCTTTTCCTATACCTACCTCGGATACAACCTCAAAGAACCCCTGTTCAAGGACAAACGGGTCAGACAAGCCATTAGTTATGCCATCGACAAAAAAGAGATCGTAGAGGGAGTTCTTTTCGGGCTTGGGAAGGTCGCGACCGGCCCCTACAAACCGGGAACCTGGTATTACAATCCAAAAGTTAAACACTATCCCTACAACCCGGAAAAGGCGAAAAAGCTCCTCGAGGCCTGCGGCTGGAAGAAAAATTCTAAGGATGGCCTTCTTTACAAAAATGGGCGCCCTTTCACCTTTACAATCATCACAAACCAAGGGAACAACAGCCGCATGAAAACAGCGGAAATCATCCAGTGGCG
>JAOZMY010000105.1 GCA_029934085.1 bacterium
GGTATTCTTTGCTGTCTCTTGACATTGAAAACAAAACATTGTGTTTCCTCCTTTTTCGTTCCGGTAACCCTCTCGGGCTTTACCTTGTTGATTTTAACCTTTTTTATCCTGTTGTTTCTAATGTTACCTTGACCTATGTCAAATCAAGTCATTTTTTCTGATTTTTTACAATCCCACCGCCTTTTTCAGCTTTTCCAGGCCTTCGGACTGGATGACCTCCCCGAATCTCTCTCCCCGCTTGTTGTGTTCCTTGTAGAAATCGACGCATCGGTCCACGATCTCGAGGGTCTCCTCAGGGGAGTGTATCCCCGGCAACTCGTCGGCCAGATGGGGATGGCGTCCCAGTTTCCCCCCTACGAGGAGTCGGTACCCCTTCTCCGCCTCCGCGATCGTCCCCGTAGGACACGCCTGGATGCATTTTCCGCAGGCGAGACATTTGCCGAAGTCGATCTCTGGTGTATCCATCCCCTCCTCAAGGCGGATGGCCCCGTCCGGGCAGGTCTCGACACAGGCGTTGCAATGGCTGCACGGTTCATCCGTAATCTTCGGTTTCGCAGCCCCCACCAGGCCCACGTCGCAGATCTGAGGTCGACTGCAGCAGTTGGGGCAGTCCGCCACGGCCACGCGGAACTCGTGGTGGAATTTCAGGGAATCTCCCACCTTCTTCTTCAGGTGTTTTTTGAGATCCTTACCGGCGAGTAGGTTTTCGAGCTGGGTGGCGGTCTCGTTCCACGTCACCGCCCGGTTCGGGCACCCGGAGGGGCCGAAACAGGTCTCTACGGAGTATCCCTTGACCTCATCCTCCATGGAGGCCATGAATTTCCGCTGAAGGGCCACCACCAGCGGCTTCGTCACAGTGGTCAGCCCCTGACGTTTTGCCTCCTCCTCCACCTTCTTCCGGACCCGCTTCCTCACGAAAAAGGGGACCTTCGAAAGCAACGCCTCCGCGTCCGATGTCCATTCCATAGAAACTCCTCCCATAACAATAATATATTAAGCGGAACCAAACGCAAGCGCTTTGACTTAGATCAACCGGAGTGATAGATTTTCACCCCATGTCCATCGTAAAATTGAAGGAATCCCTCGAAGCCCTCTACGAGCGATTCAACGACCCATCGCATATCCATCCCGATCCCCTGGAGTTCGTGGTCATGTTTCCGGACACGAGAGATCGTGAAATCGTCGCCCTCCTCGCCGCGTGCCTTGCCTATGGAAGGGTTCAAACCATCCTGAAGAGCGTCTCGGCGATCCTGACGTCCATAGATGGAACCCCCTATGACTTTGTTATTTCCCATTCACCGAGCGAATTCGGAAAGATCTACCGAAACTTTACCCATCGTTTTACGAAGGGGAGAGACATCGCCCATCTCATGCAAGGGATAAAAGGCATTCTTGAAACCCATGGTTCACTTTACCGGTGCTTTCTCCATCACGACCGGCCCGAGGCGGAAACAATCCTCCCCCCGTTGACGGGATTCGTCGAGGAGCTGCGCCGGGCCGCCGGGGCCGCCCTCCCTTTCCTCCTCCCCGACCCGGAGAAGGGAAGCGCCCTGAAGCGTCTGAATCTCTTCCTCCGGTGGATGGTTCGGAAAGACCGTGTCGATCCAGGCGGCTGGGACGAGGTGGCCCCAACCAAGCTTCTCTATCCCCTCGATACACATATCTACACTTTCGCCCTGCGTGCAGGACTGACGAGAAGAAAGAGTGCCGACTTGAAAACCGCTCTCGAAATCACGGAGAAATTCAGAAAACTCAGTCCGTCAGACCCAGTCAAGTACGACTTCGCTCTGACACGAGTGGGAATCCTAAAACTTGACAGCCCCATCTCTAAAAGCTTTAATATGATTATTCTAAAGGATGCAAATGAAAAATAACCCGGCGGAAAGCAAAAATCTCTTTCCCGATGAAAAACTGTGCAGGCTCATCGTCGAAAACATCACGGACGGCGTCTATGTATTAGACCGCAACCGGATCATCCGTTACTGGAACAGAGGGGCCGAAGCGCTGACCGGTTATACTGCGAGTGAAGTAATTGGCAAATCCTGCGCGGACAACATCCTTATGCATGTGGATGAAAAAGGGGAAAACCTCTGTTTAGGAGCTTGCCCCGTCTCCAAAGCCATGGAGGAAAACTCCCCTAAAACCGCCTCCGTCTTCCTCAAACACAAAAAGGGACATCGAATTCCTGTCCTGGTCAAGGTCACCCCTCTCATCGATTCTGAGGGAGAAGTCATCGGGGCCGTAGAAACCTTCAGCGACAATACGGCACAATATTACCTCTCCGAAAACGTGAAGCGGATCAAAAGACTCGCCCTTCTCGACCCGCTGACGGAAATTGCAAACCGTCGTCTCCTTGAAACCTTTATCCAAGCCAAGATCGAAGAAGTGCTTCGCTATAGCCAGGATCACGCTCTTTTCTTCATCGACATCGACGATTTCAAGAATATCAACGACAAATACGGACATGAAACAGGGGATCTCGCCCTCAAAATGGTAGCCCGAACTTTGATCCGGGCCCTGCGGCCCTTCGACTTGGTCGGTCGCTGGGGTGGTGAGGAGTTCATCGTCGTGGCGAGCAATCTGAACCCGAGGAAATGTGAGGGGTTAGCGGAACGCCTGCGAGTCTTGGTGGAACAGTCCCAATTTTCTTCTTCTAAGGGACCCGTCAAGGTCACCATCTCGATCGGTGCGACCATGATCCGGCCTGACGATACCGTCAATAGCCTGGTGGAACGGGCCGACAGTCTCATGTACAAAAGCAAGGCAAAGGGAAAAAACTGCGTGACTTGCGGATAGAAACTTCTTGCCTACTGAACCCTCTACCTCCGTTGATCTCGCCCCCGGTCTCGGCTGAACTTCTATCCGCCGTGATTCCTTGATTTTTCGCCTAAAGGCACATAAGATAAGGCACGGAAGGAGAAACAGATGGTATCGGTGATTATCCTGGCCGCTGGGGAAGGAAAACGGATGCGTTCCAAGATCCCCAAGGTGCTTCACCCTTTGTTGGGAAAGCCAATGCTCGCCTACGGAATCGAGGCCACAAGCCCTTTGAATCCCGTTGAAAAGGTTTTGGTCGTTAACCCAACGGTTTACGATGCGCTGTCCGAGTGGGATTCTGAGATCTCTTTCACCCTTGTAATTCAAGACCCGCCAAGGGGAACAGCCGACGCCGTCAAGTGCGGTCTTTCGGCCCTATCCGCCTCTTCGGAAAACGTCCTAATCCTTCCCGGGGATGTCCCTATGATTTCACCAGAAACCCTAAAGGAACTGGTTGACACCCACAAGGCTTCAGGTGCAACCCTTACGATCCTCGGTGCGGAGATGGTTGACCCCTTTGGTTACGGGCGAATCATCACAGATGGTGCGGATTCCGTGATCCGGATCGTGGAGGAGAGAGACGCGAGCCCGGAGGAAAAGGCTGTCCGGCTGGTCAACACCGGTTTTATGATCGTAAAGACAAAAGCTCTCCGGGACGCGTTAAACAAGATTGGCACGGACAACGCCCAGGGAGAATTTTACCTTACGGATCTGGCAGCGATTTTCCATGACAAAGGATTAAAGGTGATGGTTAGAGCGTGCGAGAACCCTACGGAAACTTCTGGGATCAACGACCGCCGCCAACTGTGGGAGATCCAAAGGCATCTCCTGTCCCAACTGATCCAGCGGTGGCAAACCGAAGGGGTCACCTTTACCAATCCCGAAACGGTCTATATCGAACCCTCCGTGAGTATCGGGCGGGATACTGTCATTGAACCAGGTGTCTACCTCCAGGGAGAGACGGAAATCGGGGAAGACTGCCGTATCGGGCAGGGCGCCGTCATCGAAAACTCGGTCCTCAGTGAAAACGTGGTCATTAAACCTTACAGCGTTATCGAAGAGAGCGTCATCGATGCCGGTGCGTCTATCGGCCCCTTCGCCCATCTACGGCCAGGAAGTGAGATAGGAAAGAAGGCCAAGGTGGGAAACTTCGTGGAGGTTAAGAAATCTAAGCTCGCTCCAGGGGTTAAGGCCTCTCATCTAACCTATATTGGGGACACCACTATCGGGGAAAACACCAACATCGGTGCGGGAACCATTACCTGCAACTACGATGGAAAAAGGAAGCACCCGACCACGATTGGGAAAGATGTCTTCGTGGGAAGCAACACGGCCCTTGTAGCCCCCATCACCGTTGGCGACGGTTCCACCATCGCGGCCGGCTCTGTCATCACAAAGAAAATCCCCCCACACACCCTGGCCGTTGGCAGGGCTCGGCAACAAAACATCTATCGGCATAAACGGCGAAAAAAGGAAAAGTAAGGATATGTGCGGCATCATCGGCTACTTGGGAGAACGACCCATCCTTTCCGTTCTAATCGAAGGGCTCAAACGTCTGGAGTACCGGGGCTATGACTCCTCGGGCGTGGCAGCCTTCCACCAGGGCAAGGTCCAGACCTATCGTGCGGAAGGCAAACTTAACCAGCTCACCGAAAAGCTCCAGGATATCACCATAGATGGAACGACCGGCATCGGACACATCCGCTGGGCCACCCACGGGAGGCCCTCGGAGGTCAATGCCCATCCCCACAAGGCCGGCCGGGTTGTTCTTGTCCATAACGGCATCGTGGAGAACTACCGGGAGCTGAAAGAGATGCTGCGACGGAAAGGGGTAGCCTTCCAGTCGGAAACCGATACGGAGGTCATTGCCCACCTCATCGACCTGGGACTTGAAGAAGGCCTCTCTCCGGATAACGCCATCCGGGAGGCTTTAAAGAAGGTGAGAGGGTCTTATGCACTCGGAATACTCTTCGATTTCGACCCCGACACCCTCTACGCAGCACGCATGGAGAGCCCCCTGGTTCTCGGGCTAGGGGATGGGGAAACCTTCTTCGCCTCGGACGTTCCCGCCCTGTTGCCTTTCACGCGTCGCTGCATCTTCCTACATGATGGCGAGATGGCAAAGCTGACAAAACAGGAGGTCATCGTCACCGACCTATCCGGGAAGACGCTGGATAAGCCGGTAAAGATGATCAACTGGTCTCCACTCATGGCGGAGAAGGAAGGCTTCAAGCACTTTATGCTCAAGGAGATCCACGAGCAACCCCGCGCCTTGATCGACACCTTCCGAGGCATCTACTCCATGGAGTCTGAAACCTTCAATCTTGAGAACATGAGAATCAGCCTCGATTGGTTGAAACGGATGAGGAAGATCTCCATTATCGCGTGCGGAACCTCCTGGCACGCCGCCCTCGTGGGGAGATACTACCTCGAAGAACTGGCGGGGATCCCCACCGAGGTGGACATCGCTTCCGAGTTTCGCTATCGGAACCCTCTGGTGGACGACACGACCTTGCTTGTTGCCATCTCCCAATCTGGTGAGACGGCGGATACCCTGGCGGGGGTACGCATCGCCAAAGAAAAGGGCGCCAAGATTCTGAGCGTCTGTAACGTGTTTGAAAGCAGCCTGACTCGTCTCTCCGATGGTGTGGCTTACACACACGCCGGTCCGGAGATCGCCGTCGCCTCCACCAAGGCCTTCACCACCCAGTTGGCCGCCCTCTTCGTTATCGCCATGTATCTGGGATGCGAGGTCACCCAGCAGCTCAGCAAGAAGGAAACGAGCCGACTCTTCCAGGCCCTGACTGAGGTACCTTCTTTGATGCAGGAGATCCTCAAGGAAGAGGGATCTATCAAGAAGATTGCCAGGAAGCTGAAAGACTATAGAGATTTCCTTTACCTGGGACGAGGACTCAACTTTCCCATCGCCCTGGAAGGGGCCCTGAAGCTTAAGGAAATCTCCTATATTCACGCGGAAGGCTACCCAGCCGGGGAGATGAAACACGGTCCCATCGCCCTCATCAGCCCTCAGATGCCGGTCGTATTCGTGGCCCCCTCCGATCGCCTCACGCCCAAGGTTCTTGGAAACATGGAGGAAGTCCTGGCAAGGGATGGGCAGGTCATTAGCGTGGCGACACGAGGAGCCCGGGAGGTCCTTGAAAAAAGCACCTACGCCATCGAAATCCCGCAGGTTGAACCCATGCTTGAGCCCCTCTTAACGGTCGTTCCCTTGCAATTGCTGGCCTATCATATCGCAGACCTGCTCGGCACTGACGTGGACCAACCCAGGAACCTCGCCAAAAGCGTAACCGTGGAATGAACACGACAAGGAAATTCCCCGACATCGTTCGTAACCCATACACATGGGCCATAACAATCAGTATCCTCGTCAGTCTCATCCTTTCTGTTCTCCTTTCAGAACTTCTACACCTAAACCTTACCCAAGGGATCCTTAATCATTATGAACGCCGTATAGAGACCCGAACCTACGGAGAATCCAAGACCCCAGCCCCCGATATTCGCAAATTGGAGAGACTCTCACTTTGGGGTGAGAGTTCAGGTAAGGACCGCTTCGCCGCGGCGGCGTCACGTTCGGATCGTAACCTTACCATTCCGGCTGGTTCCTCCCTTATCCTGAAGGGAATCGTTCGTTATCCCGACGGGACATACGAAGCGGCCTTTTCCGATCAGCAGGGAAAAAGATCCTTCATCGTAAGAAAGGGTGATAAGCTGAATAACTTTGAGGTATTGGATATCAAACCTGATCAGGTCATCGTGTCACGCGAGGGGAAGAGATCTGCCTACTACCTTTTCAACAAGGCACCAAAAAAGACAAAAAAGCCATCCTCCACACGCCATCTTTCCTCAGTCAGAGGTAGCAACCGCGTCGCCCTGAAAAAGAACGAGGTTCAAGCAGCCCTCAGCGATATGGCCTCTTTCCTACGCCAAGTCCGGATTGTACCCTATATGGAAAAAGGCAAACCAAAAGGATTTCAGCTCTTGGACATCGTGCCGGGGAGTATCGTGGCCCGGGTGGGTCTGAAGAACGGCGATGTGGTAGAGCGTGTCAATGGGAAACCCATTCACACCCCCCAGGAAGCCATGCAGCTTTTTACTTTGCTGCAAAACGGCCAAGGGCTTACACTTGAGATTAAAAGGAATAACCAACGTAAAACCATCACCATCGATTTGAAATAGAGAGGAGGGTCACATGGATAAAAAGGTGAAAATTAGGAGCCTCACCCTAAAAGACCTTCCCGCCATCATAGAAATCGACCGAAAGGTCCTGGGAAAGCCTCGACCGGAATACTGGAAGCGGAAAATCGAGGTCTCCGAATTCCGCCCGCCCCTCGCCTCCCTGGTGGCGGAGCTAGACGGAAAGGTCATCGGGTTCATCTTAGGTGACGTGAGTGGGTGGGAGTTCGGCGTTCC
>JAOZMY010000029.1 GCA_029934085.1 bacterium
ACTTGAAACGTTCAAGGTGGACAGGGGCGATGTTTGTGATGAGGGTGGCCTCGGGCTGGGTGATCTCCGTGAGGAGGGAGATTTCGCCGGGGATGTTGGAGCCCAACTCGATGACGGCTGCCTCCGTTTCCTGCCCGATCCCGAGGAGGGTTTTGGGAACACCGACCCGGTTGTTTTCATTCTTGTCTGTTTTGGCCACGCGATATTTCTTCGCGAGGATTGCAGCGGCCATCTCCTTCGTTGAGGTTTTCCCCATGGATCCCGTGATGGCCAGGAATTTTGTTTTCAATTTTTTCCTGTGAGACCCGGCGATTGCTCCGTAGGCGGTCAAGGTGTCCGGGACGAACAGACAGGGGATTGTGTTATTACATGGGATGGGATCCTGGGCGAGGATGGCTCCAGCCCCTTTCTCCAGGGCCGTCTGCACGAACTGGTGGCCGTCGAACTTCGATCCTTTCAGGGCGATGAAGAGTTCTCCCCGCTTAAGGGTTCGGCTGTCGGTACTGATCCCTGTCAGCCTCGGTAGCTTCTCCGGGAGCCGGTTCGGGGTGGCACCTGTTGTCCGAATGATTTCCATGATCTCCCAGTTCATCTTTTTCGCCCTTGCCTCTCGGATATCGCCTCTTGCGCCACGAGAACATCCGAAAAGGGGATTTTTGCCGTTCCGATGATTTGGTAGGGTTCGTGACCCTTCCCGGCGATGAGAACGATGTCACCGGGAGCGGCCGCACGAACGGCGAGTTGGATGGCCTCTCGCCTGTCTGGAATCACGATGTACCCTTTCTCGCCTGAGAAGAGGGCCTCTTCAGTGATCGGGGATAGGGACTTGATGCCGGCCTCGATTTCCTTGATGATGCGCAGAGGAGGTTCCGACCGGGGGTTGTCATCGGTTAGGATAACGCTGTCTGAAAGTTCTTCCGCGATTCTCCCCATCTTTGGCCGTTTCTTTTTGTCGCGATCCCCTCCGCACCCGAAAACCGTGATGATTCTCCCCTTCGTGAGAGGGCGAAGACTCTGCAAAACGTTTCTCAAAGCGTCGGGGGTATGTGCGTAGTCGACCAGGACGGTGAACCCGAGCCGATTTTCCACCGGCTGGAGACGTCCTGGGACCGACACGTCTTTCAAACCCTCACAGATTGCTTGAGGGGAGATGCCCAGGGATAAGGACGTGGCGATGGCTGCCAAAAGGTTCATTTGATTGTGCTGGCCGACGAGGAAGGAAGAGATAGAAAGGACGCCTTGGGGAGTTTGAACCTCCATGGAAATCCCCGATGCATCTATTTCCGCCTTGATGGGATGGACATCTGCCTCGCTCGTCGTTCCATACGTGATGAGGGGAAAGGTTAGATCTTTTGCGAGCTGTTTCCCGTAGGGATCATCGATATTAACGATGGCGTATCTGTTCCGTTTTTCGCTAAGCGCCAGGTGGTGCGTAAAGAGGGTTTTCTTGGTTTCGAAGTAGTCTTTCATGGTGTGATGGAAGTCGAGGTGGTCTTGAGAGAGATTCGTCCAGACGGCTATGTCGAAGTGGCACCCGTCGACGCGATGAAGGGCCAGGGCGTGGGAAGACACCTCCATGACAACGGCTTGGATTCCGTTTGCGAGCATCTCATTTAGGATGCCCTGGAGGATTAAAGGGTCGGGTGTCGTTGTCTTTGCGTCGATGGTTTTCCCCCGGAAGCGGTAGTTGATAGTCCCCATGACGCCGGGGGAAATTCCCTCTTTTGTGAGAACGGATTCGAGCAGATAGGTCAGGGTCGTTTTGCCGTTTGTGCCCGTGATGCCAATGAGCGTCATTTGTTTTGAAGGATTCCCATAAAAATTTGCCGACAAAATGGCCAGGGCCTCACGAGAGTCGGGGACCTGGATAAAGAGAATGGATGGATCAGGAGAGATCCAGGCGGGATCTTCAAGAACGATGCAGGAAGCCCCACGACGGATGGCGTCGGGGATGAAGGTGTGGCCATCCACAGAAAACCCCCGGATGGCCACGAAGAGGTAGTCGGGTTTCACGTCTTTTGAGTTATGCGTTATTCCGGTGATCTTTATATCCTCCGGCCCCTTCTTTGAGATGGAAGGGGGGAGTCCCGGAAGGAGGGCTTGTATGGACCATGTTGGGGGGGATAACATGGGGTCCTCTTTTAAGAGGGAAAGGTGAACCATACCGAACACCTCCCTCCGGGCGAAACGGGCGTCCCCGGTTTGGGGGACTGGCGTATTGCCTGCCCGTTTCCTTTCAAGGTTAAGTTGACGCCGTGGCGGGCGCCCCAACGGATAACGCTCCGCATGCTCATACCTGAGAAGTCAGGGAGCAGTATCTTTTCGGAGCTCGAAGTCTTTTGTACTTTTGGTGCGTTGACGATTTTCCCCTGATGAGCCTTATCGGGTTTTCCGGTCATGACGATCCCCGGTGTCGAAAAGGGGTGCGAAATAGCCACAAGGGGAATCTCCTGAACCTTGGGTGCGACATTCATGTATCTGAGGATCCTCGTGGCCATAGCCTTGAAGGCGGGGGCAGCCACTACGCCCCCATAGGGGATTCCCTTGGGTTCATCGATAACCACGAGAATCGTGATCCTTGGATCCTCCGCTGGGACAAATCCGACAAATGAGCCGATAAATTTTGTGGGATCGTAACCCCTTTTCCCATCAGTCCTTGGCTTTTGTGAGGTGCCGGTCTTTCCGGCGACCTGGAAGCCTTCAATGGCGGCGCGTGTCGCGGTTCCCCCTTCGGAGGTGACCCCCACCATGAAAGAGGTAAGGAGATGGGCAGTTTGGGGCGAGATGACTTTGCGAACACGAACCGGCTGGTGAACGAGGAGCGGCATTCCCTGGGCGTCAACGATTTTCTTTACGATGTAGGGTTTCATAAGGGTTCCCCCGTTGGCGATGGCCGAGACGGCGGTCACGATCTGCAGGGCGGTTACAGCGATACCCTGGCCGAAAGACATCGTGGCGAGGGAGATGGGGGGGAGATTTTTTAAGGGCTGCATTACACCCGGTGATTCCCCGGGAAGGCCGATTCCCGTCTTTTGCCCGAAGCCGAACTTTCTATATGTTGTGTAGACAATATTTTTGCCGAGGTGTGTCCCGATCTTGGCCGCACCGATATTGCTTGAAAATTTGATAACCTCTGAGAGTTTGAGGTATTTGTGTGGGTGGACGTCGTGAATCGTATATCTGCCTATCTTGAAATGGCCGTTTTCACAGTAGATTGTTTCCGTCCCCTTATACTTTTTGCTTTCGAGGGCGGCCGCGACCAGGAAGGGTTTAAACATGGAGCCCGGCTCGAAAAGATCCGTTACCGTTCGGTTTCGCCGCCTGTTGAGGCTGGTGCCCCGTTCGGGGCGGCGGTTCGGGTTGAAAAACGGGTAATTCGCCATCGCCAGAACCTCGCCCGTGTTGGGATTCATGACAATTGCCATCCCGCTTTTGGCCCGGTGTTTGACGACGGCTCGGGCGAGTTCTTCCTCGACGATATGTTGAATGGTTTCGTCGAGTGTGAGGTAGACATGATGAACCTTAGAAGTGGCGAAGGCCTCCTGTTTTCTCATGATGATGGGGTTCCCTTTGGCATCTCTCGCCACGAGAAGGCGCACAGGCTTTCCCCTCAGGTATTTATTGTATTTCAGCTCAATACCATCCAGGCCGATACCGTCGATGTTACAATAGCCAATACATTGAGCTGCCAGAGAGCGGCAAGGATAAAATCGTTTCGGTTCGGGTATGCTTCCCAACCCTCGAATCTTCAGTTTTTCTATCTTTTCAACCTTTCTTGGTTCCTGCTGCCGAGCGAGCCATACGAAGGACGATTTCTGGCGGAGCTTTTTGTAGAATATCCTTCGAAGTTTATAGTATGATTGCCTTGGAGATCTCAGGATTTTTGCGATGGTTCTTGCCGTCTTCTTTTTTTTAGGCACCTTGGTGGGGTGTGCGTAAAGGGAAAGGGTCATGGTGCTGACGGCCAGTTGATTTCCGTTTCTATCGAAGATGATTCCCCGGTCGGGGGAAAGCCGTATGGTGCCGAAGTGTTGGCGGGTTGCCATTTTCCTCAGATCGGAGCCGGAGAGAATCTGAAGCTGGAAGGCTCGGATGATGCAGACCACGAACAATAATTCTACGACAATGAAAACGAAGAGGAGTCGAAGCTGATACGCCTTGTTTGTGTTGACCTTCTTCATCGTTCTTCTTCAATCGTAATGATCTGGGTTCGGGTTAGTGGGGATAGATGAAATTTCTTTTTTGCCAGGGCTTGGAGCTTGCTGTCATCCAGGAGGGAGGCCTTCAAAATCATCAGGTTTCGTTTCTCGATCTTGAGCATTTTTTCCTGATGTTTGAGTTGAGCCATTTGGTATCCGACGTGAATGAAGTCGATATGTACCCACACATTGACCAGCAGGAGGAGGAACAGAAACAAGATGAGGGAGGCAATGGTGATCGTCTTGGCTGGATTTTTTTTTGGAATATGAAGGGCCTTGCTGGCCAGTGTCCCTGCCCTTGGCCAGGAGATGGCATGGTTTGTGTAGGTTGGATTCGATGCCTTCATCACTATTCCCTCTCTATGGCGCGGAGTTTTGCGCTTCTTGCTCGAGGATTTCGACGCGTTTCGTTTTTCGAAGGCTGAATGGGTTTACGCGTGAGGATTCGAAATTCCTCAGCTCCGAAGATTCCCGGATCTTTTTCGGCTTTGCGAAAGGTCTGTTTGACGACCCGATCCTCGAGGGAGTGAAAGCTGATAACCAGCATTCGGCCACGGGGGGCGAGAAGGGAAAGCCCCGCATGAAGTCCTTCCTTGAGGGCCTCCAATTCCTGATTGACGAAGATTCTCAAGGCCTGGAATGTCTTGGTTGCCATGTGCCTTCTTCTGTGCCGGGCTTTGGCGGGGATGGCGCGTTTGATGGCGGAGACAAGATCTTTAACCTGTCTGAAAGGTGTTACCTTTCTCGTCTCGATGATTTCTCTCGCGATGGCGGCGGCCCAGCGCTCTTCCCCCAACTGGAAGAGAATGTCCCGGATTTCTTCCTGAGGAAAGGTATTAAGGATATCTGCCGCCGTGAGGGGTGCCGATCCGTCCATTCTCATGTCGAGGGGATCCTCTGGGGTTCTAAAGCTGAAGCCCCTGTGCCCTTGTTCCAGTTGATTGGAAGACATACCAAGATCCATGAGGATTCCGTCGACCTTTGCAATGTGTTCCGAACTACAGATCTGCTTCATCTCACTAAAATTTCCACGAACGAGTTTAACCCGTTCGCCAAAGTCTTTGAGGGTTTCTCTTGCGATTTTTAAGGCGTCAGGGTCGCGATCGATTCCAATTAAAAAGCCGTCGGGCGCAGAGGCGTTCAAAAGCATCTTGGCGTGCCCACCTCCTCCGAGTGTGGCATCTATATAGATCCCCCCGGGTTTGCAACCCAGGTATTCCAGAACTTCTCTGGTCAATATGGGGACGTGACGGGATTCCAGGGGTGTCATTCAAATGTATATTCCTCCAATGGTTACAGCCCCAACTGGGAGATGGTTTCACTAATGGCATCAATGTTGTCTGTGAGATTTTCCATCTCCTCGTTCCAGCGCTTTTTATCCCAGATTTCAATCTTTTTGAGGGCGCCGAGGAGTATGACTTCCTTTTCCAATCCCGCATACTTTCTCAAGGGTTGCGGGATGAGGATCCGGCCCTGGTTGTCGAGAGAGCACTCTGCGGCGCTGGAGAAGAAAAATCTTACGAAAGCGCGATGTTCTTTATTGAACATGGAGATCTTACTGGCCCTATCCTCCAGTTCGATCCATTCGGAATAGGGGAACAGAAGGAGGCAATGATCGAAATTGGTAACAAAGACGCGAGAGTCGTCGTATTTCTGCAGGAGAATTTCCCGAAAACGGACAGGGATACTAATGCGACCTTTTGGGTCTATGTTGTTTTCGTATCTCCCCCGAAACATCCCTTTCCCCCAGTGTGGTTACCACTTTTCCCCACTTTTTACCACTATAAAGGCAATAAACCACTTTTTTTGGGATTTGTCAAGAAAAAAAACACATTTTTTTGGGAAATTTCGGGGTATTTTGCTTTTTGCAGTGAACTTGTGGGAAAGACCCTCGAAGACATGAATTTCGATAGAGATTGATAGGTTGCTTTCGGTTCTCGAAAACTGTCCCGATGGGGGGGAGGCCTTAAGTTCATTGACATTGTTCGCACGAAGGTTATATCCTCATCCTGGGGAGATGGAAAAAATATGAAGATTATGATTGATGCACGAAGCGTGGATGTCCGGCAGTCTGGGGTCGGGAACTATGTGACGCACCTGATTCGGGGGTTGAGAGCCGTTGACCATAAAAACCATTATGTTTTGATGGTGACTCGGAAGCAAAAGAAGGCCTTTCCCGATTTCTTCAAGGAATTTGATAACTATACGGTACCTTTTTCCAGTGAAAATCATGTCCTTGGGGATCCATGGGAATTCTTCGTGCTCCCGGGAGCCCTTAAGAAGACCTCGGTCAATCTGTTTCATGGCCCGGCTTTTATGGCCCCTCCCTTTCACAAGCGTTTCAAATCGGTTGCAACGATTCATGACCTGGTGGCTTTTCATCATCCCCACACGATTCCCACGAAATATGCCTATTATATGCGTTTCTTGATAAAGCTCATGATTCGTAAGGTGGACGCAATTATTACGGACTCGGAGTTCATCCGCGATGAGATAATCAAGATGTTTCGTGTGGATGCCGGAAGGGTTTTTACGGTTCCCATCTCGGTTTCGGAGATCTTCAAGCCGGTTGAAGATATGGAAAAGATAGAGGCCTTGAAAGAGAGGTTTGGTATCAGGAAGAGATATTTTCTTCATGTTGGAAACATAGAACCCCGGAAGAACCTTATTAACCTGTTCCGCGCATGCGACATTGCCTGGGATAGATTGGGGAAGGATTTCCAGCTTGTCGTGGTAGGCAAGAGGGGCTGGTTGTATGGTGAGATCTTCGATACCCTAAAGCAGGCGAAATTCGCTGACGATGTAATCTTTACCGGGTACGTCCAGGACAAGGATATCCCCGTTCTTTACAGCGGCGCGGAGTTCTTTGTTTTTCCATCTCTCTATGAGGGCTTTGGTCTTCCGATATTGGAGGCTATGCGGTGTGGTGTTCCGGTAATTGCGTCCCATGTGGCCTCGCTGCCGGAGGTGGGAGGGGATGCAGTTTTCTATGTGGATCCTTATGACCCGAAAGACATCGCAGAGAAAATATTGACATTGGCTTATAATAACTCGTTGAGGGAAAGACTCAAAGAGAAGGGTTTTCTCCAGGCGTCGCGTTTCTCGTGGGAGAAAACGGCACGGAAGACCCTGGACGTTTACGAGGCGGTTGGGTGAAACAGTGAGACTCGGGATAGATGCCAGGAAAGAGTGGGATGGCGGAATCGGGAGATACATCCGTAACCTCATCAATGGTCTTTTGAGATCGGAGGATCTCGGGGAACTTCATGCTTGGGTCAAGCCTGACTCCGGCATGTTAAAACTGGTTTCCGAGAATTTCAAACCCCATCCGGAAAGGGCGCGTCTTTACGGATTCTGGGAGCAGTTCTCTCTCCGCATAAAGGCGAATCGAACCCCTATCGACCTCTTCCATGCCCCTCATTATGTGGTTCCGATTGGATTGAAGATCCCGCTGGTTGTGACGATCCACGATATTATCCATCTCATTTTTCCTAAGAGCCCCTTTCATCGACGATATGCCACCGCACAGATCCGGCATGCGATCCGAAATGCGGCTGCGGTTATCACACCCTCTTCATTCAGCCTGGAAGAGTTGCAGCGCTTTTTCCCCGAGGCGAAGGGGAAGACGATTGCCATCCTTCATGGCCTTGAGGACGATTTTTTTCGTGAATCTTCTGCCAAAGACGGGGAGATCGAGCAAACGCTTCAACTACCGCAGCGCTATCTCTTATACGTAGGAAACCACAAACCTCATAAGAACCTTGAACAGTTGCTTGAAGTTTGCCGGGAGGTTTTTAAGGACGACCCTGATCTTTTTCTTTGTGTTACGGGAAACAAGGGTGACGAAGGGGGAAGACTCTACAACGCGGCAGCACGGCTCGGGCTTGAGGAGCGGGTTCGGTTTTTGGGAAATCTTGAGAATGAGGCGCTGCAGGTTTGTTACAGAAGGGCCCTTTGTTTTGTGTTCCCGTCTCTTTACGAGGGTTTTGGGTTTCCTCCCTTGGAGGCGATGGCGTCAGGGACACCCGTCGTCGCCTATCGCGTGGCGTCTCTCCCCGAGGTCATTGGGGAGGGGGGGATCCTCATATCCGAGGGGGATGGGAAAGAGTTTTATGAGGCCGTACGTTTGCTCGTAGAAAACACCGAGGCAAGAAGAGAGTGGGGGCTGAAGGGCCGTGCGCACGTAAAAAAATTCAGTTGGGAAGCTGCAATAAGGGAACATATTGCTGTTTACCGGAAAATCCTGTCTCAAGGCTTAGTTTAAGATTCCCTTGAAATTTGTTATAAAGGCGAGGGTTGTTTTTGAAAACCCCCAAAAAGGTGAAATAGTGTGAAGGTAGCGCTTGTCCATGACTGGTTGACGGGAATGCGAGGAGGGGAGCGGTGTTTGGAACAGTTCTGCCGTATGTTCCCCGATGCCGATATATTTACTTTGTTCCATTTCGAGGGAAGTGTCAGCCCTACCATTGAGGAACATTCCATCAGGACTTCTTTTTTGCAGAGGTTTCCTTTCGCCAAAAAACATTACCGAAATTATCTTCCCCTCTTCCCCATGGCCATCGAGTCGTTCAAATTGGAGGACTACGATCTTATCGTCAGCAGCAGTCATTGTGTGGCTAAAGGGGTTCTTTTCAATCCCGAGGCGGTTCACATTACCTACTGTTTTACCCCCATGAGATATATCTGGGATCGCCGGTATGATTATTTCGGGAATTCGGGGAAGGTAAGGGGAACCTTTATTCCCTTTGTCCTGCACTATCTGAGGATGTGGGATGTGACGAGCGCAAGCAGGGTTTCCCATTTTATTGCCATCTCGGAATACGTTCGGCGGAGAATACGGGCCTTTTACTGCAGGGATGCGACTGTCATCTATCCTCCCGTGGATTGTGATCGATTTCAACCTTCCGATTCCGTCGAGGATTATTATCTCCTCGTTTCGGCGTTTGCGCCGTATAAGAAGCTGGATCAGGCTATCCTTGCGTTCAACAAACTGGGACGTCGTTTGTTGGTCGTGGGGAATGGGCAGGAAGAGAGGAAATTGAAATCCATTTCAAGAGAGAATATTGAATTTATGGGGTGGGTTTCGGAGGAAAAGCTTGCCGACCTGTACGCGAAGTGTCGCGCTTTGATCTTTCCCGGAGTTGAAGACTTTGGCCTGGTGCCTGTGGAGGTTCAGGCCGCGGGGCGCCCCGTCATCGCCTATGGAAAGGGAGGGGTTCTGGAGTCGGTTATCCCGTTCAAAGATAGGAATGCCCCGGGAACCGGGATGTTTTTTAGAAAGCAAACCCCTTTGGCCATCATCGAGGCTGTGGAGGCGTTTGAGCGGGTGGAAGGGTATTTTTCCTCCGAGGTGATACGTGAGAACGCCATGAGATTCGATGCCAAAGAATTCGTTGAAACGTTCAAGAGGTTTATCGACGGGATCGTGGGTCAAGGTTAGGACGATTACGGATGCTTGGAAAACGTAAAGAGGTATGGATCGGTGTCTTGTTCGTTGCCGATCTGTTTTTTCTCAGCCTCTCATGGATCTTGTCGTTCTGGTTGCGGTTTCATCTGCAAATCATTCCTGTGACGAAGGGGATTCCCCCATTTGGGGACTACGCCGTTTTACTGATCGCCATCTATGTAACATGGCTACCGGTCTTTCATTTTGCCAGGCTTGGAGAAACGTCGGTGTCTCACCGGCGTTGGACGGTCTTTTTCAACGTGGTCAAGGCAGTATTTCTCCATCTCCTCCTCTTTGTGGCTGTGGCTTATTTCTTTAGGGAATATAAGTATTCCCGGGTTGTGCTGTTCTACTTTGTCTTCTTTAATCTCATTTTTTTGAATCTCGATCGTGTCTTTCTGATGAAGTTGGTGAGGCATTTCGGAAGGCAGGCCGGGGACTCGTTACTTATCGTGGGGGCCGGAGACATGGGGAGGCAGGTGGCTTCCTATTTCAGGGAGAAACCGGAACTGGGGCTAAAGGTGGTCGGTTTTTTATCCAAAGAGGCGGATGAAAAAGGGAGTATGATTGAAGGCTTTCCTGTCTTGGATACGTACGATGCCTTACCGCGGATAACCCAAAACCGGGGGATCAAGCATGTTATGTTTGCCCTCCCACTGGACGATCAACCGCACCTCAAATCTCTTATCGAGCAGATCCGTGAAGAGCTGGTCGATATCCATATCGTGCCGGATTTCCTGAGGTTTTATATTCTCAATGCCAGTATCGAAGACCTGGATGGGATTCCTATCATCAATGTCAGCTCCTCGCCCCTCTATGGTTGGGGGAGAATCGGCAAACGGGCCATGGATATTGTCCTTTCTATCCTGGCTATTTGTATGCTTTCCCCCGTGTTTCTCGTACTGGCCATAGCGGTAAAGATGACTTCCAAAGGGCCGGTTTTTTACCGGCAGGAAAGGATGGGATTCGACGGAAAACGGTTTACGATTCTGAAATTCAGATCTATGGTGCCGGATGCGGAGAAGGAAACCGGTGCCATTTGGGCGGAGAAGGACGATCCGAGGACGACCCGAATCGGGGCCTTCATGCGCCGGTGGAATCTGGATGAACTTCCACAGTTTTTCAATGTCTTAAGAGGGGAAATGAGCCTCGTCGGCCCCCGTCCGGAGCGTCCGGTATTTATTGAGAAGTTCAAAAACGATATTCCCCGATACATGTTGCGCCACAAGGTCAAAACGGGAATCACGGGATGGGCACAGGTCAACGGCTATCGGGGACGCACCTCTCTGAAGAAGAGATTGGAATACGATCTCTTTTACATCGAAAATTGGTCTCTCTGGTTTGACGTGAAGATCCTCTTCCTCACGCTTGTGAAGGGTTTCAAGAATGCCTATTGACGAGGGAGCGAAGAACAACCTTCAGACGAAGTTTTTGCTAGCCAGTTCCATCATTGTTTTGTTGGTTGTTCGCCTGGTTGCTTGGTACAATACCGCCATTATCTCCCGCGATAGCATTCTTTATGTAGAACTCGCGAGGGATTGGCTCTCAGGAATGCCGTCCAAGGCGCTTCATCATCCTTACCATCCCCTTTATCCTATTTTAATTGCCCTTTTCTCAAAGGTGACTGGTTTTTCGCTGGAGCATTCGGGGGTAGGGGTCTCGATTGTCGCAAGTGCCTTGACCTTACCCGCGCTTGTGATTCTATTCAGAAATTATAATCGAAAGGTTGTTCTCTTTTTGGCCCTCCTCTTTTTTTGTGTTTCCCCTTATCTCGTGAGGTATACGGCCGACATCCTAACGGAGCCGCTCTATCTGTGCCTGGTTGCCTGGGCCGCGGCCTCCTTTGTTTTGGCGGTGTTGTCGAGAAAGAAAAGGTGGGGTTTCTTCTTCCTCGGGGGGTTGTTCGTCGGGGCCGCCTACCTGACGCGGCCGGAAGGACTGGTGGTGGGTGTCGCGGGGGCGATTTGGTTATTTTTCTTTTATAGGGAGGTCCCCATAAAGAAGGTGGCGGCAGCCTTGGTTTTTCTCATGATCGGTGGGGTTATTGTTGGGGCCCCTTATATCCTCTACCTTCATAAGGATACCGGGGCATGGCTTCTGACGCGAAAGAAGAGGGTGGGAACACTGATTTCGGAGATGTCACACAAGAAAGTCGTGAAGAAATCTTCAACGCCCGATATCTCGGTAGACCTGCCAAAAGGTATCAGCAAAGAGCGCGCGGAGTTTCTCAGAAATCGCAAGAGGTGGCAATGGGAGCAGGCGGACAGGATTCGCCAGGTCTTAGGGGAACCGAAAAAACCCCGTGTTAAACCAGAGACTTCCACCGCTCATTTTATCTTTGTGCTTATAGAATCATTGGGAAGCATTATCATTGGATTTTTGAAGGGGATGTTTTTCCCCATCGGGATTTGGGTGGTATTCCGGTTTTTTAGCCTAAAATGGTACCCCTGGAATAGGATAGACAGCTTTATCGTGGTCTTTTCAGTTCTTTACTGGGTAATGCTGGCCCTCCTTCTGTCGGGATATGGATATGTTAGCCGACGTCACTACGCGGCCGTGGCGATGTTTTGGTTTATCTGGTCGGCCATAGGTTTTACCTTTGTTTGTGACCGGATTGCTTTGGTATTCAAACGTAAGTTGGTCACTCCGAAAACGGTTGGGGCCTGTCTGTTGATTCCCGTCCTGGGATTGAGTGTTTTTAAGGGCACGAAACCCTATCGTTTGGAAAAGACGGGCCGAAAGGTGGTTGGCCGCTGGATTCAAAAGAGAAAACCCAAAAAGGGAAGATGTGTGGTCCTTACTTCCATGGTGAGGATCGGATATTATGCGGGTTGCCGGGCCATTTTTCTTCAGACTATAGGTGAAGAGGATGTCAACGCCCTGCGCAGGCACGAAATTGCCTATGTCGTTTTACAAAAGAGGGAGATGGTAGCTTCTCCCGTCTTGATGGAGTTGCTGAAGAAATTTGGGTATCGTGAGGTTTACCAATACACCAGTCGCATCGGTCACCAGGATCTCCACATATTCACGTATAGAGGACAAAATTAAAGGATCAAGGGTGGAAGGTGAGGGAGTTGGGGGATCTGAGTATTATCATTGTGGTCTGGAACACAAGGGAGATGACCCGGAAGTGTCTTGAGTCCATTCAGGGGGCGGATCCGGAACACAGGTGGGATGTAATCGTCATTGACAATGCCTCGCAGGATGGCACATCCTCGATGATTCGTTCCCTTTTCCCATGGGTCCGTTTGATCGTGAATAAAGAAAACCTTGGGTTCGGTCGGGCGAATAATCTTGCCCTGAGAGAGGTGACTACCGAGTTTGCGTTGCTTCTGAATAGTGATGCTTCATTAACGAGTGAAGCCGTTTCCCGTTTTCTTCAGTTTATGAAGGACCATCCCGAGGCCGGCGTGGCCGGTGGGCAACTTGTCTATCCGGATGGCCGGTTGCAGAACTCAATTGTTTCCTTCCCCTCCTTGTTGACGGAGATGACCAACAAATCGCTCTTGCAGATCCTTTTTCCGGGAAGATATCCGAGCAAGAGGCTGCATTTCGAAGGCCCACTGGAGGTCGATTCAGTGATTGGGGCGGCCATGATGCTCCGGATGGAGGCGATCAGATCGGCGGGATACTTCGATGAAGATTACTTTTTATTCCTTGAAGAGACGGATCTTTGCTTCAGGGTGAGAAAAGAGGGATGGAAGGTCTTTTTCCTCCCGGACGCGAGGATTGTTCATGCGCAGGGGGTTTCCGTGAAACAGGTCGAGGCGAGGGCGCGCGTGGAATACCAGCGCTCGCTTCATCTCTTTTTCGAGAAAAACTACGGGCAAAGAAAGGCACAGATAGTTAAATCTTTTGGATACCTCAAGGCCTGGGTTAACCTGTTGGGAGCCTTTCCTTCAAGGCTGTTCAAACCTTCAAGTGCATCCCGATGGGAAAGATACAAATATCTCCTTATCTGGTACCACAAAGGGTGCCCGGCTGATATGGGGCTTGCCCCCAGGTCATCGGTCTGAGCAGGTTTTACCCGGCGTGAGAGCGGGTGCTCTTCGTCCTAATTTTCAAGGATAAAGATGACTTCCATTCTAACGCGGTATTCGATGATCTTGGCATCCTCAACGGCAATCTTGAATTCGACTACCTTCAGGCCCGTAATACCTCTCAAGGTTTTGGCGGCCCGTTCGAATCCGATCTTGATTGCCTCGTCGAAGCTGTTGGGCGATGCGGCAATGATATCTGTGACTCTTGCGACACGTGAAGACATGGAATATACCTCCTTTAAGGAACCCCAGGATTCCTTTTTTAGGTTGAAGGTTTGAGCAGGGTAAACACCCTTTTCCCTTCCAGCGTTTTTCGGTTGTCAAAAAAACTTTATGTGCTTTCGCTTCGGCTGTTTCTAAGTTATCTTATCTCCGGAGGCTCAAGACTCGTAATTCGGGATATCGAATCCCAGGCGCTTGGAAATCTCCTTGCCGGCCTTGACGATCTCCGGAATGATTCGTTTCTCAAGGTTCTCATCCGTCATCCTGAAAACAGGACCTGAGATGGAGAGACCCGCAACGATCTGTCTCGTGTAGTCTCGGATAGGAACGGCGACACAGCGAACACCCTCGTCGTATTCCCCGTTGTCGAGGGCATACCCTACCTTCCGAATTCCCTCAAGGTGTTTTTTAAGGGCCTCGTAATCGGTAATGGTATTCGGCGTGTACCGTTTGAGGGTGCTCTTGAGTTTGAGACGCTCAAACTCGGATTCGCTCATAAAGGCAATTTGTACCTTTCCGATGGAAGAACAATGAATGGGAAGCTGCTGGCCGATCCTCGATGCCACGCGGACGACCTGATTGGCTTCCACCATGTCGAGATAGACCACGGAATTCTCCTGGACGATGCCGAGGTAGACGTTTTCCTGGCATTTCTTGACGAGCTCTTCCATGACCGGATGGGCGTGATGAACCAGTCCCATCTGGTGGATGTAGGTTTGTCCTAATTCCAGGCTTTTGATCCCAAGACGGTAATTTTCCGTTGCCTTGTTCTGTTCGATGTATCCCTTTGATTCCAGTGTGGCGAGCAAACGGAAAACGTTGTTTTTATGGAGCCCCAGCCTCTTGCTAAGTTCCGTGACTCCCAATTCTCCTTCTGAATGTATGAATTGTTCTAATAAATTCAGTGCGTTGACTACAGATTGAATGACATAACTCGATTTCTCACGACCCGTTCTTGACATGCACTTCCCCTTTCAAGAAAAAAATAAAATACCTTTCTATTTTTATAATTCAGGAAGGAAATGTTGTCAAGAAAAAATTTGTAACGATTTGGGATGAATTTTGAAGGAATTTTTTGACGCTAACCGGAGAAAATTTTTGTGAGAATAAAAACGATCATGATCGAGGCAATGGCGAATTTCGAGAGAAATCCCACGAGTCGTCCGAGAAAGGCCTTCCAGCCAACGTGCATGGCATGCCCCAGTCTTTTTTGGGAAAAATATTCCATAAGAAAAGCCCCACCAAAGGTCCCGATGAGGGCACCTATGATAGCCCCCAGCCCGAAGAAAAGGGGGGCCATCATGATGGCCAGAATCAGGCCGCTGAAAAAGGAAACGAGGATCACTCCTTTTGAAGGTTTGGATCGTTTGATCCCCTTGATGCTGAGAAAGAATTCGAGGACTTCTCCTGTGATGGCCAGAAGAATAAGGAGAATAAGTCCTTGAAACGTTAAAACGTTGAAATGCGTGATCCACGCGTAAATGATTGCGTCCAAAAGGATAATCCAAGTTCCCGGGATGCCAAATGCGATAGAAAAAATGCCGATGAGCAGGACGAGTAAGAAGAACCCGAGGCCGATCCAGCCTAAAACGCTTGCCATACCAATCTATTTTTTCCGCTTCTTTTTCTTGTTCCTGTTGGCGGAGGATTTCTTCTTTTTACCCGCTGTTTTGGTAGTCGTGGCGGACGGCTTGCTTTTCTCCTCGGACTTGACGGGTTCGGCGGCCGCTTTTGTTTTTGCTGGTTTGGATGCTGCTGTGGGGCGTTTGGAGATCCTGCCGCCCTTTTTGTTTCTTCCGTAAGGTTCAAAGAAGAGGACCACGGGACTGGCGATATAGATAGAGGAATAGGTTCCGACCACGACGCCGATAATGAGGGCAAAGGCGAAATTGTGAATGACGCCGCCCCCAACCAAGAAGAGAATCACCACCGTGATGAGCGTGGTAAGAGAGGTGAGGATGGTCCGGCTCAAGGTCTCGTTGACACTCTGATTGACCAGCTCCGGGAAGGAGATCTTTGAGAGCTTTTTCATGTTCTCACGGATTCGGTCATACACCACAATCGTGTCGTTGAGTGAATACCCGATGATCGTGAGGATGGCTGCCACGATAGCCAGGTTGATCTGTTTGTTCGTGATGGAAAAGACGCCGATGGTGATTAAGACGTCGTGTGCCAAGGCGACGATAGCCCCGATGGCGAACCAGAATTCGAATCGCCAGGTGATGTAGATGAGAATAGCAATCATGGAGAAGAGGATCGCCCACATTCCCTTTCGGCGGAGGTCCTTGCCCACCTTTGGACCCACCATTTCGACGCGCCGGATTTCTATATTCTTTGCCCCGAACTTTTCCATGAGCCGTTCCTTGACGCGCTCAGAGATTCCCTTTAAGGAGGTGGAGCTTTTCTCGATGCGGATGAGGTATTCATTATCCTTTTTGGCTCCGATACTCTGGATAACGACTTCACCCAGCTTGAGGCCTTTAAGGGCCGCCCTCACGTGTGAAATGTCAGTGGGCTTGTGGATCTTCACCTGGACCAAGGTTCCACCCCTGAAGTCGATCCCGTAATTGGGTCCCCCATGTGCGATGAGTGAAATGATTCCCGCCAGGATGAGAAGCAGAGAGATGGTCATGGCGATGTATCGGACGCGGACAAACTGGATATTTGTGCCTGGTTTGAAAAATTCCATAAAAAATCCTTTCTAAATACTGATTTTTCTGATTCTTCTTTTTTCGAAGGCGAAGTCGAAGATGGTCCGGCTAACGACAATCGCGGTAAACATACTGCTGATGATACCAATGCTCAGGGTTACGGCGAATCCCTTGATGGGACCCGTTCCAAATTGGAAGAGAACTATTGCTGCGATGAGCGTCGTGACATTGGCGTCCAAAATCGTGATGAAGGCCTTGGCAAATCCAGCCTCCATGGCTGCTCTGGGTGTCTTCCCGAGCCGCAGTTCCTCCCGTATGCGCTCAAAGATGAGCACATTGGCATCCACGGCCATACCGATCGTCAAAACAATACCGGCGATACCCGGAAGGGTGAGGGTCGCGCGGAACGCGGCAAGAACGGCGAAGATGAAGATGACGTTCAAGGACAGGGCCAGGTCCGCAACGATCCCGGAGAGTTTGTAGTAGAAGATCATGAAGACGACAACGAGGAGTCCCCCGATGATAACCGATGTAATCCCTCGGCGGATGGAATCCTGCCCCAGTGTGGGTCCTACCGTCCGCTTTTCAAGAATCTTGACAGGGGCGGGGAGGGCACCGGCGCGGAGCACGATGGCGAGGTCATGGGCCTCCTGGGTGGTGAACCTCCCGGTAATCTGGGCGCGGCCACCGGCGATCCTTTCCTGGATGACGGGGGCGGAATAAACATTGTTGTCCAGGATGATGGCCAGGCGTTTCTTGACGTTTTCACCCGTAATCTTTTCGAAGATTTCAGCCCCTCTCGAATCGAAAGTGATGGACACATAGGGTTCCCCGTATTGGGTGTTGATGCGAACCTGTGCGTCCTTCAAAACATCTCCCGTCAAAAGGGTCTTCTTCTTGATGAGATAGGGCTTGCGGGTGACAGCACCCGTGTCGGGATCAACGATCCGCTGATAGAGGATCTCATCACCCGGAGGGATATTTCCCTTCAACGCATCTTCCAGGCTGTGCTCGTCATCCACCAGTTTAAACTCTAACAGGGCTGTTTTCCCAATGAGCTCGATGGCACGCTGTGGATCCTTGACACCGGGAAGCTGGACGAGGATGCGATCCTTTCCCTGACGGCTGATATCGGGTTCCGTGACACCGAACTGATCGATTCGGTTCCGTATGGTTTCCAGGGCCTGATCGACTGCGGCACGTTCCATGGCCTCTTTCCGCTTTTGGGAGAGTTCCAACACAAGGATTCCATGTCCTGCCTCGTGGGCTGTCTTGACGATCTTCAACTCGGGGTATCGAGAAGAGAGGAGGGATGAGACCGATTCGCTCTTTTTTTCAGGCTCAACATACTTGATTTGTATAGCGAGTCCTTTTCGTTGGGTTGAAACGACGAGGATCTTCTTTGATTTAAGATAGCTCTCCACGTCATTTTTCGTCCTCTCCATATAGCTTTCCACGGCCTTTTCCGCCTGCACTTCAAGGATTAGGTGCATACCCCCTTGTAAATCCAAACCCAGCTTAACCTTGTGAACCGAATCTTTCCACCAATCGGGGAGATCATCGGTAGCGGAAGGTGCCAGGGCGAAGAGAGCCCCGACGATCAAAAGGATGATAATTCCGAAGCGAACTTTCAGGTCACGAAACATGCCATATCCCTTTCTATACTTTGTTGTTGATAAAAACGCCTTCTCATACCCCATCTAATATAAAATTGCAAGCATGGAAGAGTAATTTCCCAATCATATTTACAGAGAGAGTGAGCTTTCTCTCCTTATTGACAATTAAGGGTGATGCCTGTTAAATTGTAAACCAATGCGATTGCTCGTAAGACAAAGAGAGGCAGCTTTTTTAATTTCCCACCATAGAAACGGAAAGATTGAATCACTCACCGAAAGGGCGAAATGTCTGGATCTGTTGTTTTAAAAGGTTTGGTGAAGACCTATCCAGGGGTGGTGGCGGTTGACCATTTGAGCATGGATATCAGGGAAGGTGAATTCATGACCTTCCTTGGTGCGAGTGGGTCGGGAAAGACAACCACGCTTTCCATGATTGCGGGATTAACCCTTCCCACCTCGGGAGAGATTCTCCTTAACGGTCAAGATGTGACGTTCATTCCACCACACAAAAGAAACATCGGTATGGTCTTTCAGAACTATGCCTTATTCCCACATATGACCGTCTATGAAAATATTGCTTTCCCCCTCAAGATGCACAAGGTCTCCAAGGAGGAAATTGCCAAACGGGTTACGCAGGCCCTTCATATGGTCCAGCTTCCCCAACACGGGGATCGCTACCCCTCTCAGCTTTCCGGAGGACAGCAGCAGCGGATCGCCTTGGCGAGGGCCCTGTCGTTTGAACCGGGTCTTATCCTCATGGACGAACCCCTCGGGGCCCTGGACAAAAAACTGCGTCAGCACATGCAGATCGAGATCAAGCATATTCAAGAAGATCTTGGGTTTACGACAATCTACGTGACTCATGACCAGGAAGAGGCCCTGACCATGTCAGACAGGATCGCGGTTCTGCGGGATGGGAAGTTGGAGCAACTGGGGACCCCAGAGGAGCTCTATGAAGAGCCGAAGACCCTCTATGTGGCTGATTTTATCGGCGAGTCGAATATCTTCAAGGCGGATGTTTTGGAAGTCGGCGAAGAGAGGCTGAAATTGCAACTGCCGGGGGGACGGTCTTTTTACGCCTTGAGGTGTTCGGAAACCGTGGAAGGGCCTGAAGTCTCCGTTGCCATACGGCCGGAGAAATTTCGGGTGCTCTCCGCCTCGGAAACGGTTTCCGAGGAATACAATGTATTCGAGGGAATCATAAAGGAGGTGATATATTTCGGGGAAAGTTCGAAATATTCGGTTGAGATAGGAAAAGATGTCATTATTATCGTCAAACAGCCTAATTTTTATCCCGCCACGAAGGTTGGCGTGGGGGATCAACTGACCCTCAGCGTGCATTGGAGAAGCTGTCGGACCTATTGTGAGGGTCTTTCTCTTTAATTGTTTTTTTGAGGAGGGATTATGGGAAAGAAAAAGATTTCAAGGCGTGAATTTTTGAAAGGGACGGCGGTCGCCACGGCCGCGGCCGCGGTTGGACCGCATATCTTCGTGAGGAAGGCCACGGCGGCATCCAACAAGAAGATCGTGATCTGTTCGTATGGGGGATCCTATCAGGCCTCCCAGCGGAAGGCTTTCTTTGAGCCGTTCGAGAAGGCTACAGGGATCAAGGTCGTTGAGGCCACGGGACCGGATCTGGCCAAGATCAAGGCGCAGGTGACCAGTGGCAACGTGGAATGGGACGTGGTGGATATCGAGTCCCGTATCATGTATACGGCCATTACGGAAAATCTCCTGGAGCCCATCGACACGAACATCGTGAAGTTGAACACCATCGTCAAACCGGCTATCCACAAATATGGTATCGGCAACATCGCCTTCACCACGGCGCTGACCTACAACAAGAAACAGTTGAAAAAGGCCCCCAAAAATTGGGCGGATTTCTGGGACGTGAAGAATTTTCCGGGCCCCCGCTCCCTGCAGGACCATGCCCCGTTCAATCTGGAGTTTGCCTTGATCGCCGATGGTGTGAATAAGGACAAACTCTATCCCCTCGACATCGATAGGGCCTTCAAGAAGATGAGCCAGATCAAGGGCAACATCGATGCCTGGTGGGAGTCCGGCGCCCAGTCGATCCAGCAGTTGACTTCCGGGGCCGTGGTCATGAGCTCCGCCTGGAACGGACGTGTGAACGTGGCCCAGTCCAAGGGGGTACCCCTCGAGATCGTATGGGACGGCGCCGCATATGACTGGGATCTTTGGGCTGTTCCCAAGGGAACCCCGAGAAAAGAGCTGGCCATGAAGTTCATCCAGTTCGCACTTGATGCGAAACGGCAGGCCTATCAGTGCGGAAAGCTCATCGCTTATGGGCCCTCGAATAAGCTGGCCTATAACTATATCGACAAAGCGCGCCAGAAGCAGCTTCCCACCTACCCGGACAACTTGGCCAAGCAGTTCAGCTTCAACTCCAAATGGTGGCAGCCCCGGCTCAACAAGCTGAACGAGAAGTGGGCGGCGTGGAAGATTAGCTAATTAAAATATTTAATCTAAATGAAGGGGCATCTCCAAAGGTGGCAGGATTGTGGATAAGAAATTAAAAAATATCCTGATGCATCCCACCGCGAAGGGGATGCTCCTTCTTACCCCGGCGCTTGTTGCGCTGTTCGTTTTCTTTGTCATTCCGATATTTCGGATGTTTCATCTAAGTCTGTTCGATCCCCATTTTACATTGAAATATTATATCGCCTTCTTTCAACGACCCGTCTATATCCGGGTCATGTGGATCACCGTCAAGATCAGCCTCATCGTTACGGCCGTCTGTCTTTTGGTAGGGTACCCTTTTGCCCTTATCCTCAGCCGGGCGGGGGAAAAGCTCAGTAAGGTGTTCCTCGTTTGTATCGTCCTGTCCATGTGTATCAGCCTCTTGGTCCGGAACTTTTCGTGGATCATCATCCTGCAGCGTTCCGGGATCGTGGACAGTTTTCTCATGAAGGTGGGCATCACCCATCGCCACGTGAAGCTGCTCCACAATCTCTTTTCCGTCGTCGTCGGTATGGCGGAGATCCTCTTGCCGTATATGATCCTACCCATTTTCAGCGTCCTGAAGAGCATCGATCCAAATCTCCCCAAGGCGGCCCAGACCATGGGGGCCCGTCCCGTGCAAGCCTTCTGGTGGGTGACCTTCCCCCTGAGCCTTCCGGGAGTTTACGCAGGATTTCTTCTCGTCTTCATTATGAGCCTGGGATACTTCATTACCCCGGCCCTGCTGGGGGGTGCCAAGGAGATGATGATCTCCAACATGATTGCCTTCCAGGTACAGACCGTTTTGAACTGGCACTTTGCCGCGAGCCTCTCCATGATCCTGCTCGTGGCAACACTCGTGTTTTACACGATTTTCAATAAGGTTGTGGGACTGGAAAAACTGGAGGATTTGGGAGTCTAATGGAAGCGGAAGCCAAAAAACTTCACGTGATTGAGATCGTTTTCGGGATCATGGTCTCCATCTATCTCATCGCGCCCATTTTCGTGCTGGTTCCCATGTCGTTCGGTCCGGCCCGTTTCTTTTCGTTCCCTCCCCCGGAGTTCTCCGTCGAGCAGTATGTAAAGTTCTTCCACAGCGGTCCTTGGTGGCGTGCCATCCGTATCTCCTTCGAGGTTGCCGTCCTGGCCTCCTTTTTCGCCACCGTGCTGGGAATCCTCACCTCCCTGGCCATGCGCTACAAGATCCCCGCGAAGGGCTTCCTCAATGCCATGTTTATCTCCCCCATGATCGTTCCCCTCATCATCACGGCGGTGGCCCTTTATTCCTTCCTCTCCAAGTTTCATCTGGTGGACACGGTACCGGGTCTCGTCCTGGCCCATACTATCTTGACCCTTCCCTTTGTCATCATCACTGTTTCCGCGACCCTGAAGGGCCTGGATCCCTCCCTGGAGCAGGCGGCCGCGACTCTGGGGGCCAGTCCCCTGAAGGTCTTTTTCAAGGTTACCTTGCCGCTCATCAAACGGGGGGCTATCACGGGAGCGGTCTTCGCCTATATGATCTCCTTCGATGAAACCGTCGTGGCCATCTTCCTCTCCAGCTCCCACGCCATCACCCTACCCAAGAAGATGTGGGACAGCATCCGTTTCTCTATCGAGCCTATCCTGCCTGCCCTGTCCACCATCCTGATTCTTTTTGCCATCTTGATGCTGGTTCTCCTCGAGGTGCTCTCCAAGACACGGAAATGAGAAATTGAAAGATTTTTTGGGACCGATATTGTGCTAACGAAACGCGAGAAAGAGAGATATAGCCGACAGATCTTGTTTAAAGCCTTTGGAGAGGAAGGGCAGGAAAAGCTGAAAGCCGCCAGGGTCCTCGTGGCGGGGGTGGGAGGACTGGGTTCTCCTGTTGCCATGTATCTGGCCACGGCGGGTATCGGAAAGATTGTCCTTGTCGATTCGGATGCCGTGTCCCTTTCCAACCTGAATCGGCAGCTTCTCCATTGGGAGGATGACATAGGGCGTGAAAAGGTCGAGTCTGGAAGGGAAAAGCTACGCAAGATGAATTCGGATATCCAGGTAAAAGCGGTTGTTGAGAAGATCACCCCGGAGACGTGTTTAAACCTTCTTGCCGAGGTGGATGTAGCCGTCGATTGCCTGGACAACATGAAAACGCGGTACATTCTGAACCGGGCGTGCGTGGAAAAGAGAATCCCTCTCGTTCATGGGGGTGTTTACGGCATGCTGGGGCAGGTTACGACCATTCTCCCTGGGGATGGTCCCTGCCTCGAATGTATCTTCCCCCACAAGGAAGAAAGGGGAGAGAAAATCCCCGTTTTCGGTCCCACAGCGGGATTTACCGCCTCTTTCCAGGTTCTTGAGGTCATCAAGCTCCTGACGGGTATTGGAGAACTTTTGCACGGAAGGCTCCTCTACTTCAACGGAGAGATCATGGAGTGCATCTTTGCCGAGGTCAAAAAGAGAGAGGATTGCGAAGGCTGCGGTGGAATAAACGGTAGCCGTTGAGAAAGACTTTTTAGGACACGGATTTACACGGATAAACGCGGATTTTTTCTGCCTCACGCCAAGGCGCGGAGAGCGCGAAGGAATGGCCTTTTTGTTTCTCGATCAAAATGAGCAGGTGGGAAATTGTTAAGTCAGACGCCGCTCAAATCCCTCGAATCCTTTAGACAGTTTCCCCTTTCGCAATCGCCGCAAAGACATCATCAAGGTTTTGCTCGACCAATCTGATCCATTCCCTGACCCCTTCGGGAACGTCAGCCTGAGCGGCAATGTTCTGGATCAAGAGCAGCGTTCTTTTCATGTGCTTCAGATTTCTCACGCTCTCCCAGCTCATTGCTTCATCGATGTGGAAGAGCAGCCTTTCCCATTCAGGAAACGGAATGGCTTCCACCACCTCATCCCGGAGGTTCTGCCAGGCCCCCTGCAAATCCGATAGGGCTGTTTTCGCGTATCCCTTGGGTTCCGTGTAAAAGGGCAT
>JAOZMY010000106.1 GCA_029934085.1 bacterium
TATCACAGCTTACCCTCTTGACCAAGTGCTGTTGCACTTACGAGTTGAATGCAGGACTTAAAATAAAGATTGCCTTTGGACTTTATTGACAAAGAAGTTGCTTCAATATAATTTAAGATGTCTTTTCAAGGGGGGGGTTGTTTGGATTTTTCTCTGAGTGAGGAACAAAAGGACATCCGTAAGGCGGCACGTGAGTTTGCCGAAAGCGAATTTACCCCCATTGCCGAAGAGTGTGACGAGAAAGAGATCTTTCCTCGGGAGGTCTGGAAAAAGGCCTGCGAGCTGGGGTTCGTGGGGTCCTTCGTCGATCCCGCCTATGGAGGCTCTGGGCTTGGGCTTCTCGATTATACCCTCATCGCCGAGGAGTTCTGGCGTGTCGATCCGGGGATTGGACAGGCCCTCTTCTCCACGGCCTTTGGGGCCGAGATTATCCAGTTGCACGGCACGTCCGCCCAGAAGGAACGATTTCTCCCCCGTGTGGTAAGCGGGGAGGCCATTATGGGCTTGGCCACGACCGAGCCGGACGCGGGGAGCGATATTACTTCCGCAGTAACGACGGCTGTTCGAATGGGAAACGGCTACCGGATCAACGGTAACAAGACCATGATCGGCAATGGCAGTATCGGGGATTTTCTCCTCATTTTCTGCCTGACGAACCCGGAGCGTCCCAAGGTTCACGAGCGGTTCAGCTTTTTCATCGTGGAGACGGATCGTAAAGGGTATGACGGAATCCATATGCACGGCAAGATGGGACTTCGGGCCTACGACTCGGCAGACGTGGCCTTGAGTGATGTAGAGGTCCCCTCGGAGAACCTTCTCGGTGAGGAGGAGGGACGGGGGTTCTATCAGGCCATGGACTTCTTCAACATGAGCCGCACGTGGGTAGGGGGATTCGCCATCGGCGCCGCCCAGGGGGCCATGGAACGGGCGATTAAACACGTGAAGGAACGGGTGCAGTTCGGTCGGCCTCTTTCCCACTTCCAGGCCTTGCGCTTCAAGGTGGCGGAGATGGCCACCTACGTGGAGATGATACGTAACATGGTCTATAAGGCGGCTTGGCGTATGGATCACGGATTTCGGGACCATAAGTTAGTGGCCATGGCCAAGTGGTCGGCGGCGGAGCTGGCTGTCAAGGTGGTGGACGAGGCCCTTCAGCTCCACGGGGGTTATGGCTATTTTTCCGATTATGGGATTGAAAAGTACTACCGGGCCATCAAGGCGGTGGAAATCTACGAGGGCACCAAGGAGATCGAAAAGCATATCATCGCCAACGAGATTCTCGGCCGGGTAAGATAGGAGGGGGAAAAGGAGATCCCTTGAAACGAAAACCTTTTGCTAAAGGAGGGTGTATGAAACGCGGAATTTTATTCTTTTCGGTCTTGGCATTTTTGGCCGTCGGTCTGATGGGGGGAATCCCTCAGGCGCGGGCGGCGAAGCCTATTATCCTGGGAGTTCCCACCTCACTCGGCTTTCTGGAGGGGAAGGAAGGTCTCAAGGCGGTCAAGCTGGCCGTGGAGGAGATCAACAAGGCCGGAGGCGTGAAAGTAGGAGGCGAAAAGCGTCCCTTCAAAGTCGTCGCCATCGACGCCCGCGGTGCGGAACCGGGGGTTCCGGTCTCCGAAGTCATCAAGGCCCACAAGAAGCTGATTCTGGAAGACCACGCTAAGTTCATCGTATTCGGGTCGTTCCGCTCCGAGGCGGCCATCGCCTGCATGGACGTGGTCGGGAAGTACAAGGTCCCCATGCTGCTGGGCACGGCTATGTCTCCGGTCATGCAGAAGAAGGTGGTGAAGAACTACAAGAAATACAAATACACCTTCCGGGTCTGCCTGAATGCCGTCTACCTCATCAAGTACCTGGCGGGAACCATGGCCTACCTGAACAAACAGTTCGGGTTTAACAAGGTCTTCATCATGAACCAGGACGTGGCATGGGCTCGGAAGACAGGGGATTTGATGGTCAAATTGGTCTTCAAGAAGATGGGCTGGCAGGTGGTGGGCCGTCAGGCCTATCCCACGGGCTCCAACGACTTCTCTTCCAGCCTGATGAAGGCCAAGGCGAAAGGGGCCCAGGTGATCCTGCCCATCTTTGACATGCCCCAGAGCGGAATCCTGGTGAAGCAGTGGAAGTCGATGAAGATCCCGGCCGTCTTGGCTGGTTTTATCTCTCCCATGGCGGGGCCGAATGCGTGGAAGGTCTTCGACAAAAAGATCTCCGGGGCCATCAACGCCATCTTCGAGATCGGGAACATCCCCTGCCCCAAGGTTCCCAAGTCGGTGGAGTTTTTCAACAAGTACAAGGCGAAGTACGGCAAGCCCATCGAAGCGGGCCATTCCCCCGCGCCGGCCCACGACATGGTCTATCTCCTGAAGGCTGCCATCGAAAAGGCGGGATCGATCGACGGGGACAAGGTAGTCGCCGCGTTGGAGAAGGTCGAGATGGACGGTGCCATCGGCCACATCAAGTTCGGGAAGGATCACCAGGTCATCTACGGCACAGATCCTACCAAGACGGCCATGGGTTGTATGATCCAGTGGCGCAAGGACGGGACGCGACAGATCGTCTTCCCGCCCAGCATTGCGGAAGGAAAGATCGAGCTTCCGGAGGGATTGAAGCCGGTCAAGTAAATGGGTAACCAGGGGCGGTGGCATGCAGTATTCGCGCGCCACCGCCCCTTTGACGAGGACGGTGGATGTTCGCAGCGATTCTCATCTACGGTTTTATCAACAGTTCCATCCTGGCGCTGGTTGCCATGGGGTTTAACCTCACGTTTGGGATCAGCGGCGTGGCGAACTTTGCCTACGGGGCCATCTATATCTTTGCCGGATTTTTGGTTTGGATCTTCCTCAACACCTTGGGGGTGAACTATTTCTTTTCCATCATCCTCTCTTTTTTGAGTTCTTTTCTCTTGGGTTATTTGATGTATCGTTTCGTGATCCTCCGAGTCCGGGGATTGCCCCTGTCGGAGGTCATGGCCACCTTCGGGTTGGGGCTGGCCATCATGGAGCTCTTTCGTTATCTTGATTTTGTTGGGGTCAAATATTCGCTGCCCGTCTTCATTGATGGAAGTGTTTCCATCGGGGGCCATTTCATCGATTATCAACGGCTCCTCATCGCGGTGATCGCCGTGGTGATGACGGTGGCTTTTTACTTCTTTACCCACTACACCAAGCTGGGACTGGCCTTTCGCGCCATTGCCCAGGACGATGAAACGGCGTTAACCCTTGGGATCGATCCCGACCGGATTGGGGCCTTCAGTTTGGCGCTGGGGTCGAGTTTGGCGGCCCTGGCGGCGATAATCATCCTTCCGCTGGGGACCATCTCGGTGGAAAATGGATATGAGGTGCTCATCAATGCCCTGGCCGTGTGCATCGTGGGGGGGCTTGGGAGCACAGTGGGGGTGATCGTGGCGAGCGTTTTGGTGGGTTATTCTCAAACCTTGACAGCGAACTATATTGAACCCCATTGGATGATCCTGGTGAGCCTGGCGGCCATCGCGGTGGTTCTGGTGGTGAAACCATCCGGTATCTTTGGGAAACAGAAGGAGCTGGAAGAGCGTGTGTGAGAGGCGGTTGAGCGAGGGACATGGAGCGGCGTAAAGAGAGGATCGATCGGGGTGTAAAGGTTCGGTCCGACGGAATTTACGCCCTCAATTCCTACAGAGAGGTCTTCTACCTGGCCTTTCCAAGGTTGATCCCTATCCTTGGATTGCTGGTCATTTGCCCTCTCTTCAGCGAGTACTGGAAAGAGGTTTTTGTCTCGACGGCGGTTTACGCCCTGCTGGCGGTGAGCTGGGAGTTGTTGTATATGGGGGGGTTGATCTCCCTGGGACAGTCCCTCTTTTACGGGGTGGGCGCCTATATCGCCGGTGCGTTGAATGCCTATTGGGGGGTGCCGCCTATTCTGTCTCTCCCCATCGCGACCCTTGTAGGAGGGGTTTTTTGCACCTTGATGCTCCTGCCCGTTCTTCGGCTCCGGGGGATCTATTTCGCTATGGTGACGCTGGTTCTGCCTCTTTTGTTGTCTCGTTTTGTGGAGGCGACCCGTATTTTGGGCGGAACCGAGGGGTTGACGGGGATCGATTCCTTTTCCAGTCAATGGGTAGCCTTCTATCTTGTACAGGTGGCCCTGCTTGTGGCCTTTTTTGGATTCAGGCGGCTTGAGGGGTCCGATTACGGCCTCGTGATCAAGGGGATTAACGATAACGACCGCGCCATCATGAGTTCCGGTATCAACATCTATTGGTACAAGACCCAGATACTCTTCATGGCGGGGGCAGTCGGGGCCTTCGCCGGGGCATACGGGGCGCATTACGATATGTTCGCAGGCATACCCGGGTTTGCGTTGGACTATTCCATCCTTCCCATTGCGGCGGCTGCCGTGGGAGGAATGGGATCCTTTGCAGGCCCTCTGTTGGGCGCGTTTATCCTGGTGCCTCTCTCGGAGATCTTGAGGGCGCTCGGGGCCTTGCGCATCGTCTTTTATGGCCTCTTTCTTGTCTTCGCCGTTGTAGGACTACCGGAAGGCCTCTTCCATTTCATCCGCCGGAAGTATGAACAGATCGAGCGCTGGGTGGAGGTAGATAAGGGATGAGCGACGTTTTGCTAACCGTTTCCGGCGTCTCGAAGCATTTTGGCGGGGTCGTCGCGGTTGATGATGTCTCCTTCGAGCTGAAGGCGGGGGAGATCGTCGGAATCATTGGCCCGAACGGCTCCGGAAAGACGACACTTGTCAATATCATTACCGGATTTGTCAGACCGGATAAGGGTAGAGTCGTTTTCAAGAAGGAAGACATTACGGGGAAGCCGCCCTATCATATTACCGACGTGGGTATCGCGCGGACCTTTCAGATGATTCGCCCTTTTTATCAGCTTCCCGCTTACAAGAACCTGATCCCCTCCCTCTTCTCCCCGCGGGTTCGGCGTCTGTTGGGGGGAAAGTATGGGGATAGGGACGCCGTGGCCATGGACATATTGGAAGAGGTGGGGTTCGAGCGGGATTCCTCAGTCCCCTACAAGAGCGCCCGGAACCTGCCTCATGGCTATTTGAAACGCTTGGAATTGGGACGGTGCATTGCCCTTCGGCCGGAGGTCATTATCCTGGACGAGCTCTTTTCGGGTATGAGTATCGCGGAGGTGACGAGCACGGTTCCTATCATCGAGAAACTTCGGGACGAGGGGATCGCCATCATCATGATCGAGCATCGGCTTCGAGAACTGTTCCAGATCACGGATCATGTGCTGGTCTTCAATTTCGGACGAAAAATTGCGGAAGGCACGCCGGAAGAAGTGATGAATTCCAACGAGGTGAAAGAGGCCTATTTGGGGAGCGAGGAGATCGAAGAAGAGGAGACCGCATGCTGACGATTCGCAACCTCATGGTCTTTTACGAAAACGCCCTGGCCATCAATGATCTCTCCCTGGAGGTGAAGGAAGGGGAGATCGTGGGGGTGATCGGATCCAACAGCGCGGGTAAGTCTACCTTGCTCAACACGATCGCAGGACTGACGTTGGACCTGAAGATCAAGGAACGCCGAAAGGGTGGAGAACGAATCACGGTTATGGGTGCCATTGAATATAAGGGCGAGAACATCGTGGATATGCTTGCCGTCCACAGGGTCAAGCGGGGAATCGTCCTCTGCCGGGAGCGGCATCCCATCTTTCCAGAAAGCGACGTCATGGAAAATTTGAGGATCGCCGCCTATCTTCATCCCAAAAGCCATTTCAAGAAGATGTCGGACTATACCTTCGATCTCTTTCCTCAACTGAAGACTTACCGACGAAAGCGGGCCGGATTCCTGAGCGGGGGGGAACAGCAGATGCTGGCAATCGGGATGGCCCTGGTGGCCGGTCCAAAGCTGCTTCTCCTGGATGAACCCCTTCTGGGGTTGAGCCCCGCCATGCAGACAAGACTGGTCAACGCTATTAAAGATATTCGCAGGACGCTGGGGATCACCATCGTTATCAGTGAACAGTTCGCCCGGCCCGTCCTTCCCATGATCGACCGGGGCTATGTCATCGAGAACGGGATGCTGGTTTTGACGGGTACCGGCAAAGAACTTATGGGTAATCCCGAGGTTAAATCCGCCTACTTCGGTGTATAGGGAATCAGATCATGACAGATAAAACCGCTGATACGATCTACGCCTCCTTCAAAGAAATTGCGCTGAAGAATCGAAGCAAGCCGGCCTTTATCTACATCGGGACCCCTTTTACCTATGGTAAGCTCTATTCAATGGTAGAGCACTTTGCCGCCTCGCTCTACGCCCTGGGGATACACAAAGGCCACAAGATGATGCTCTACCTGCCCAATACACCCCAGTGGATTATCGCGTGGCTGGCCCTTCAGCGCCTTGGCGCCGTCCCCATTCCCATCGCCCCCATCTACACGGCTTATGATCTGCGCTATATGGCTGGTGACAGCGGGGCGGAGAGTATCCTCTGCACCGACGTGAATTTTGGATACGTGAAACAGGCCTTGGAGACAACGGGGATCAAGCGAATCATCCCCACGAACCTTGTGGACCTTTTGCCAGCCTGGAAACGCCTTATGGGGTGGGCCCTGGATCGTGTGCCTCGGGGAAAGATCGAGCGTTCAGATATTGTCTTTCCATTCAAGGAGCTTTTGAAAAAAAGGGTTTCACCGGCACCGGAGGCGAAGATTAGCCCGGACGATATGGCGGAAATGCTCTATACGGGGGGGACGACCAAGCATCCTAAGGGAGTGCCCATCAGCCATGCCCTCTTCTTGAAAAGCGCTGTCCAGCAACGTAAGACGGGAGAACCCCTCATCCCTTTGGGCGAGGATATCCTCATTCAGGGGGGACCTCTGTTTCACATCCTCGGACAGATGGTGGGGTTAGGCCCCCTTTGTGTCTCGGGTGATACCATCATCCTTCTGCCGCGGGTGAATCTCGATGCCATGATGGACGCGATCCAGCGATTCCATGCCAAGACTCTCTTTGGGGTTCCGGCCCTCTACCGGATGATCCTCGAGCACGACCGGGTCGATTTCTACGATCTGAGCTCTCTCGTTTACTGTTTCAGTGGGGGAGACCTCATGCCGGAAGAGGTGGCACGGCGGTGGGAGAGCCGCTTCGGAATCCCTATCTATCAGGGCTACGGGGCCACGGAGAC
>JAOZMY010000030.1:0-14919 GCA_029934085.1 bacterium
AACCCGCGACTTCAACCTTGGCAAGGTTGCACTCTACCACTGAGTTATTCCCGCCTTATTGTCGCTATTTTATAATAAATATTTTCTATCCTGTCAAGAATGGGATATTTATGCACTACATACATTCAGTGACGGACCGCATAAAAATGTGATGGATAGGGGCGCACTTACTTAAACCATGACCCTTTATTCCTTATTCTTTACTTCTTATTTTTTCCAATCTTGGCCCTTCAATAATGTTTTTAGTAGGTGAGGTGTATAGAAAAAATATACATTTGAGCGAGATGAGGCAGTTTGGCTTTCTTGTTTTTGTCATTAGAAATCTTTTTGTTTCAATGGGTTGTGTGATTTAAACAGGTTTGTCGTTTGCTGGCATGTCTCTTGCTCATTAATAAGTGAAGACAATAAAAAAACCCGGGAGGTGGGAAAAATGAAAAACACACTTCGTATCGTCACGGCAGTTGCCATCCTGAGCGCGACCCCTGTCCTGGCCGCAAGCGGCACAAAAGTTGAGGGGATTGGTCTTATTGGATGGCTCTTCATCGGGTTCTTCGCGGCTATCATTGTCTTTCAGTTGATCCCCAGCTTAGTGGTTCTTGGGTCCATGCTGGTGGGTATCTTCGGGAAGGCAAAGGCTTATAAGGAGGTCCCGGGCAATGGAAAGGCCAACAACTAAGAGAATGGGCTATAGGGGCATTTTCTGAAAAGGGGGGATGAACATGCAGCTTCTTCTAATAGCCGATAAGGATGACGAGACACGCAGACGGATCGCCGGGTTTTTCAGCGGGAGTGAGTACAAGGTTATCGAGGCGGATTCCGTGGATGTCGTTCTTCACAGTGTCTTGAAGGAAGAGGTGAAGGTTATTCTGTTGGGGAGTGAGTTTGACGGGTTATCGGCAAGGGAGATCATCCCTCTCTTGAAGCAGTGTAATCAGGATCTGACGATTATTCTCGTATCGAACGAGGAATCCCTTGCACTTATCCGCAGGTTGCGTCGAGAGGGGATTTTCTATCATGCCTTAAAGCCTGTGAGTGGCGATGACAGTGAGGAGATCAGGCAGGTGGTGCGTTGTGCCTTCCACAATTCAAAGGGCAGGAGGCTGTCCAAGAAAGGTCTCATCGAACAGTCCCAAGCAAGGAACGCATCCAGGGTGGGACGAAAGGGAAAGGGGGGATTCATCATGAAAACGGCTTTTTCAACGACTCTTTTGATTTTGACAACCATTACACCTGCATTTGCTGATGAGGCTACCATTTTTTATGCGGGTGGAATCCTTTCATTGATCTTCATCGGTTTCTTGGCTTTGATTCTTGTGACCCAGTTGGTTCCGGCCCTGATCACGCTTCTGGGATTTATCAAGATGCTGGTCTCTAAGCGTGAGGAGAAGGCCACGGTAGTGGAGCCCACAACGATCAAGGATTAGGTGCAAGGAGGATACCCAATGGGTCGTTCATAAACGAAATCACCTTACATCGGCGGCAGTCCCGCCGAAATAAGAAGAAAGGAGGGTGGATTATCATGAAACAGGTAAAACGTGGAACCATGGTTTTAGGTATGCTGTTGGCAGGTACAGGGAATGTGTGGGCGGCTCAGGGCGCTCGTCATGACAACAGCGGGATTATCGTCTGGGCATTTCTGGGACTGTGCGCGTTGATCGTCGTAGCTCAACTGGTTCCGGCTCTCATGATGCTCTTTGGCTTCGTCAAGGCATTGGTCTCTAAGCGTGAGAAAGAGGTTCAGGTGGCTGAATCCACCGCGAATGAGGGCTGATTTTGTTGATCAGGACGATGGCGTACAGGTAAGCGGCCTGAGGAACTGTGATGATAAGAGGTCTTCGCCTGTATTTTGGAAAGGAGGAACAGACAATGGTGCGAATCGTGAAGCGTATCGCGTGGATTGCGGGGTGTCTGCTTCTTACCGTTGCGGTCGTATGGGGCATGGAGGCTCGGGAGTGTGCCGACTGTCATACGGACACTTCCATCATCGAGGAGGGGGGATGTTACCTCTACATCGACCCGGTCCAGTATAGCCGTACGGCTCACTCTGAGGTGGGGTGTCCGGCCTGCCATAAGTCGGTGACCGACGACCATCCAGACGATGGTACCCGACCTCCACTGCCTTCCCGGACCATCTGCGGTGATTGCCATGAGGACGTGGCCAAAGAGTACAGGGCAAGTGCCCATGCGGCCAACGCTGACTGTGTGGACTGCCACAACCCCCATCGTGTGAGACCTGTAGCGGCGGTTTCAGGGTTTGAAATGAATCGGGTATGCACCAAGTGCCACGATCCGAAGGAGGTGTCCAGGACCCATGGGGTATGGCTGCCCCAGGCGGAACTCCACATCGAGGCGCTTCCCTGCATTACCTGCCACACCGGGTCGAAGAACTACGTGATAACCTTCTACATCCTGAAGGTCGAGAAACACGGCGGTGCGATGACCAAGGTCAAGGTGGCTGCCCTGGAGGATCTCAAAGGTATCGTTTCTGGGAAACTGGGGACGTTGGTTGACGCAGACGGAAATGGGACTATTAGCTTGGCAGAGCTAAGGGCGTTCAACGCCTCGTATCGCAAGAAGGGGTTGGAACTGTGGGGCATGATGACCCCCGAGCATGTCAGCCACAGCCTTGAAACCTTGGACAATCGCTGGGACTGCACCTTCTGCCATGCCTCCGGTCCCTCTGCTATGCAGACGAGCTTCCTTGCCTTTCCAGAGGGGCAGGGGTCATATCGGCGTGTGCCGATCGAACGGGGTGCGGTGCTTGATGCGATCTACGGCACGCCGGATTTCTACATGATAGGTGTTACGCGCAATCGCACGCTGACTATTATTGGGCTCATCATTGCGGCGGCCGGTCTTACGGTGCCCATTGGCCATGGATCGCTCCGCCTGTTGACCATGAAGAATCGAAAGAGGAGGAAGTAAAATGCGCGCAGGGGAGAAAATCTATCTGACCCCCACGCCGGTCAGAATCTGGCATTGGCTCAACGCCTTGGGGATTGTTACCTTATGTGTGACAGGCGCTGAAATCCGCTTTCCTGAGTATGTTCAGGTGTTTGGTAGTTACAAGGCCGCGGTACGGCTTCACAACACCGCTGGTATCGTTGTGGCCCTGTCGTATCTTATGTGGTTCGTATATTATGCTTTCGTGGCCAGGAGCCTGATCAAGACCTATGTGCCGACGGCCAAAGACATATTAGGAGGCATGGTGCGTCAGGCCCTTTACTACTTTTTCTACTTCTTTCTCGGGAACAGGCCGAATCCGCACCGTCAGACGCCGGAGAACAAGTTCAATCCCTTACAGAAGGCGTCGTACATGGTGATTATGTTTATCCTGACGCCTCTGGTCATCGTTACCGGGATCCTGTTGATGAACGTAGTGCCATTGCGGGCCATCGTGCTGGTGATCGGGGGTCTCAAGGTCATGGTTGCGGTGCATTGGCTTCTGGCGTGTGCCTTCTGTGCTTTTCTGTTCATCCACATCTATCTTGCGACAATGGGTCATACACCCTTTGCGCATATCAAGCCCATGTGGACAGGATGGGAAGAGATCGAGCCGGATATGTACGATGAGGAAGCTGAGGCACAGCCTAAAGTGGCAGACGAGACAAGCAACGTGCTGCAGTTACAAAAGGAAAAGAGCCCTCCTCACCTGAAAAAAGCGGCAGGGGAGTGAATGGGGTATCCAGGAGGATACGAAATACCTTCTTGTTGTTTCATGTGGGTTCGTTTTATAATGGCAACGGAGTTCACATGAAGGCATAAAACGGAAAAGGGGGATTGGACATGCTTAAAAGCTTTTCTTCCAGGGCAATTGCTCCGGTTGCGCTTTCTCTAACTGGTTTTGTGGTTGTCTGTATCCTTGTCCTTTACTCCTCCTTTAAAAGGGATCTTATTAGAGATACGGTGGAACAGGAGACCAGTTGTGCCAAAATTGTCATCAGTGCAACTCGCTACTCTATGATGAGGGATGACAGGGAAGCCCTTTACCATATTATTAGTAGCATCGGGGCCCAGAAGCGAGTCGAGCATCTCCGTATCTTCAACAAGAAAGGAGTTGTCAAGTTTTCCTCGGACCCTAGGGAACTAAACCATGTTGTAGACAAGACAAAGGCCGGGTGTGTCGAGTGCCACAGCGGTCCCAAACCCAAGGTGCGTCTGGGCTCCATGCAGTTGGCGAGGCGCTTTGTTAATGCGAAAGGTCATAGTGTCTTGGCCATCACCGCCCCTATATACAACGATGCGAGCTGTTCCGCGAGTGGTTGTCATGTTCCCCCTTCTCAGCAGAAATTACTTGGAACACTGGACATTGGTATGTCGACAAAAACTTTGGACAACCGGCTTAGGGTTCTGCGCTGGAAAATGACTGTTTTTTGTATCATGTTTCTCATATTGTCCGTGGGTGGAGTCAGTGCTCTCCTCAAGCGGAATCTGTTGGCGCCCCTTGACCAGTTGATGGACTATGTGAAGGGTGTTTCTGCTGGAAACCTGAGTGATGATTTTCCCAGGGGGGTTAGCGAGATTGAAGCCTTTGGGCGTATCTATCTTGATATGGCCAGGAAGAAACATCTTGCTGAGGCGGAATTGATAAAAATAAGGGGAAATGGTAATATTTCCAATAAAGAGGATGTGTAATGTGGGTTAGCTATTTTGCTATGCACCTGTATTAAGGAGCGGGGCCGACCAATACAGGGAATTACGGAAGTGAGCTGGAGATGTGGTTTGGATGTTTTGCCGGCGGCAAGACGTAAAGATATGGGAAGAGTATTGGGTGTCGGATCACGCTCCAAGTCTTCCGTAGGGGGCTGGAAAGGGGTTCAAAATTACAAAATTACAACTTTGCTTCGGGGGGGTAAGTGCTTAGCCCGGGCGAGCGGCGTAAGGAAGTCGAAGATAAAATCCGCTACTTTAAAAAACAGATATTATATAGTAGAGTATGGATGGCCCTGTTTTTTCTGGTCAGCCTTGGGGCGGCGGTCGGCTTCAGATTTTTGCCTCCCATATCCGAAGAAATGAGGCATTTTTTAGGCGCTTCTCCTCCCCCGACACTTATTAGTATTGCCCTGATCGTCTACGCCTTTTCCGCTCTTATCCTTATATTGGGGCGCATGAATTCCGGCCCCGCTCGCTTCCGAGGTTGGTCACATACCTTTTACCTTTCTGCATTTTACCTGTTCTACTACTATTCTGGAGAACTTCGGGAGAATTTCTGGCCTGTGTTCATTGCCGGCCTGACGATTCTTGGCCTTGAGGACTATCGTGTCTGGTCGATATGTAATGAGGCCATAAAGAAGGAAGAAGAAACGCTCAAAATTCTGGGGGAGTAATGGATATCTTACATAGTCAGAAAGATGAATTGGAAGAAAAAAAGAATGAGGATTTTTCCAAGTATGCCTCCGGGTTGAGCAGGCTTCGCCGACGGCGCTGGTTTTTTGGGGTGGTTATTCTAATCTACTTACCATCTATTTGGCTTTCCCTTCGCATAACCAATTCTGACCGCCAAACGGCAAAGGTTTTTGTCGTTTGGCTTGTGTTGGTTTTTGTTTCCTGCCTTTTTGCTGCGGCGGGCAAGTGTCCACGATGTGGCAATCTTTTTCACGTTAACGGACTTACACCTCTTTTCCTGCGAAGATGTCTCCATTGTGGACTGCATATAACGGCCGATAAGAAGCAGCACAGGGAGGAAATCCGTGCAGTCGAGGAGACACGGGTTGAAGAAATCAGGTCTCTGAAACGGGCAGGATAATGGTAAAAATGGTTCCCTTCCCCGGCTCGCTTTCAACTTTTATCTCGCCTTCATGGGACTGAATGATCCCGTAGGAGACAGAGAGGCCAAGGCCAGTGCCCTTGTGTCCTTTGGTACTGAAAAAGGGGTCAAAGATTTTTTCTAAATTTTCTTCCGGGATGCCGCATCCAGTGTCCTCTATCCGAATGTAGATGTGGTCCTTTGATGTGTCTACCCCTGTCTTTATGATCAGCTTTCCCCCTTGAGGCATGGCTTGACCTGCATTGATGAACATGTTCATGAGAACCTGCTCGATCTGGGAAGCGTCCATCAATATTTCGGGAAGTTCAGGATCGTATTCCTTTATTATTTCAATGTCTCTGAAATCGGCGTGGTGCTCGATCAAGGTGGTAGTTCGGTCGATGACCTTATGCACTTGTTGCATAGATTTTTTGGGCTCTGGTACCCTGGCAAAGTTTAGTAAGGCTTTGACGATTTTGGAACAGCGTGTTGCCTCATGAGTAATAGTTTGGCAATCCTCCGCTAGGTCCTTATCTATATGCGGATTCCTGGAGATAAGGGAGGTATGAATCATAATTCCCATGAGTGGGTTGTTAAGCTCATGGGCGATCCCTGCAACAAGCTCTCCAAGGGACGCAAGTTTTTCGGAACGGACCAAGGCGGTTTGCATTTCCTTTATCTCGCGCGTTCGCTCCTCTACCCGGGACTCTAGCGTGGCCTCCCACTTGTCCCGTTCTTCCTGGGCCTTTTTTAGCCTGGCGATCGTCTCGTTGAATGTATCGGCAAGTTCCCCCAACTCGTCGCCCGATACAGATTCGATGAAGTGTAGATCTCCGCGCCCGATTGCCCGAGTGTGCTCAAGCAACGTGTAAACCGGTTTAATGATCAGCTTTTGGGTAAGGATGTGCAGGCAGAGCGCAATGGAGAGAATCAGAAAGATGATCTGTATGATGGTATTGTTGCGATAACTGCGGATTGTTGACAGCATGGGGTCGGCGGAAATGGTAATGTCGAGAAGACCGAGGAAACGTGTGTCTTTAGAGTGAGCATGGCATCCGCCCGACCAACAAGTCTTTTCGTTATATATAGGTCTGGTCAGGCCTAAAACCTTTTTTCCGTCATTGTTGATGAACATCCTGCTTCGGTCTATAGAAGAACAGGATTTTTTTAAGGACATCGTCTCATTCTTAATATTATGACAGACCATACAGGCCGGAGCACGCTCTCTGTCAAGGGGGGCGCCAATCTCGGATTTCCGAGTGGAAAAGGCTATAATCCCCTTTTGATTAAGGATCCTGATGCGCTTGATTCCCTTCTGCTTGCCCATTTCTTCTATGGTAATCTGTATCTGATTCCTATTATTTATCAGCATCTGATGATAGATGGATCTAATGATGGTTTCACTCAGGTGATCAAGATCTGAGACAGCGGCCTTGAAGAAGGCGTGTTTGAGTGTGGATATATTGAAGTAGGCGAAGAGGGCTGAGGTCAATAGGAGGATGATTCCCGTGATCAGCGAGATCTGAAAACTTAGCTTCAGGCGCATGCTCGTTTTCCTCTCCCCCTGGTTTGAACTTCAGGTAAGATTTCTGCTAATCGGTGCGCACTCTTGTGGTAATACCATGTTTTTTCAACAATGCCTGAAAATTGGGCCTCAACATCCCCACATCTCTGGCAGCTCGTGTGATATTCCAGTTATTTCGCTCAAGGGCCTGGATAAGGAACGCGCGTTCAACAGGCCTAATTGCCTTTTCTCTAACCTGTTTCTTGGCTTCCTTTAAGTCCTCGGCGTTATGAGGGATTGAGTCGGTAATAATTTCAGGAGGATTATCAGCATTGGGCTGAATTTCCAGGTCTTCGGGTTGGATAGTATCGCTTTGTGTAAGAACGACCGCCCTTTCAATGATATTTTCAAGTTCCCTGACATTACCGGGGAAGGGATGCCGTTCCAGAATGGACATGGCATCCGGCGATATTCTGCGTATATCCTTTCCGATTTCCTCAGAGAACTTCTTCAGGAAATAATCGATTAAAAGCGGGAGATCACCCTTTCGTTCAACGAGAGGGGGCAGGTGGATAGGGATGATGTTAAGCCTGAAGAACAGGTCCTGCCGGAATTTGCCTTCGCTGACCATAATATTTAAATCTTTGTTAGTGGCTGCTATGAGGCGGATGTCTATGGGGATGGGCTTGATGCCCCCGATGGGAGTTATTTTGAATTCCTGAAGAACCCGTAACAGTTTCCCCTGGGTGGCCATGCTGATATTGGAAATCTCGTCCAGAAAAAGAGTTCCCCCGTCAGCAACCTTGAATAGGCCTATCTTGTTCTGTATCGCCCCTGTGAATGATCCCTTGACATGGCCGAACAACTCGCTTTCCAGAAGGGTTTCAACAAGGGAGGTGCAATCAACTGCGACAAAGGGCTTATTGCAACGTAGACTGTTCTTATGGATGGCCTTTGCAACCAGCTCCTTCCCCGTTCCGCTCTGGCCGGTAATGAGGACCGTGCTATCGGTTGGCGCAACTTGCTTGATTCTGCGATATACCTTCTGCATTGCTTCGCTTCTTCCGATAAGGTTCTCGAAACCGATCTGGCCAGCACCAATTACCGGTTGGTCTTTATGCACCTTAACGGCTTGCTGTTCCAGCGCTTTCTCGACTATCTCGATTATTTGGTCAGGTGTAAAAGGTTTGGAAATATAATCAAAAGCGCCATTTTTCATGGCTTCAACGGCGGTGTCCACGGTGGAATACCCGGTGATGATGATAACCGGTACATCTGGCTGTAGGGTTTTGATGGCTTTTAGAACCTCTATTCCATCCATCCCGGGCATTTTAAGGTCTGTTATGACAATGTCAAATGATGATTTTTGTAGTTTTTCTATTGCTCCAAAACCGCTCTCAGATGCCTCTGCCTGGTAGCCCATGTCCTCAAAAATACGGCAGAGCCCCCTTGTGATTACAGCTTCGTCATCAACTACAAGAACCTTTGCACCTGTCATGTCTCCACTCCTTGCAAGCCTCCTACAGTTCCTCCTTTATGTTAAATTTATCACAAAGTGGCGGTCTTGTAAAGAAAATGACTGTCTTTACATTGATCAATTAACCCCATGAAATTTTGAAAAAAACAGTGCTATTGGGTGTAAATTTGTGTGATATATCTTGGCATTTCTTCGATCCTGCCCCAGGATGAAGATGGCTAAATTTTTTATTTCACTTCTTGACAAGTGAGGTTATTTTAGTAAACTAATTAGTGAGGAATATATAGTTATATTTATATAAGATAATATAAATGTTGCCCCGTTCTCATCTGAGACCTGGGCGGAAGGAGGTGGTTGGGATTCAAAAAAGATGCTACACCCAAAGGAAGCGAGTCAATCTGAGACAGCTTCCCGTCAACTTATGGAAAGGAGGGAAAATAAATGGATGTAACGAGACGGGATTTCATCAAGATCTCGACGGCATCCGTTGCCGCCATGGGCCTGGGAATCAGCCTTGATCCTGTAAAGACCTATGCTCAACCTCTCAAAATCAAAGAGGCGAAGATGTCCACCACCATCTGTCCCTATTGCGCGGTGGGATGCGGGATCATTGTTCACGCGCGCAAGGGAAAGGTGGTGAACACCGAAGGCGATCCCGACCATCCCATCAACCAGGGGGCCTTGTGTAGCAAGGGTGCTGCGCTGTATCAGTTAGCAAACAACAAGCAGCGCATCACTAAGCCTATGTATCGGGCGCCCGGGAGCACCAAGTGGGAAGTCAAGTCCTGGGATTGGGTGTTGGATGAGATCGCCAAGCGTATCAAAAAGACGCGAGATACTAATTTCGAAGAGAAAAACGCAAAGGGGCAGGTGGTCAATCGAACCACAGCCATCGCCTCGGTGGGGAGCGCGGCCCTCGATAACGAAGAGTGCTGGCTCTACCAGAAATTCTTGAGGGGCCTGGGGCTGGTCTATATCGAGCACCAGGCACGTATCTGACACAGCGCAACGGTAGCGGCTCTGGCAGAGTCGTTTGGACGTGGCGCGATGACGAATCACTGGATCGATATACGGAACAGTGATTGTATCCTGGTTATGGGCAGCAACGCTGCCGAAAATCACCCCATTTCCTTCAAATGGGTTACAAAGGCTCGGAAAAACGGGGCAACACTGATCAGTGTGGATCCCCGCTTTACCAGAACCTCGGCGTTAGCGGACATCTATGCTCCGCTTCGGTCCGGAACGGACGTAGCTTTCCTTGGTGGAATGCTCAAGTACATTCTGGACAACAACCGAATTCACTTTCCCTATGTCTCCGAATACACCAACGCGTCCTTCCTGATCGATGAACGGTTCGACTTCCATGATGGGCTTTTCACCGGTTACAATCCGAAGACACGCAAATACGACAAATCGACGTGGAAGTATCAGTTGGATGAGAATGGGATTCCCAAGCGGGATAAGAGCTTAAAACATCCGCGTTGTGTATATCAATTGCTGAAAAAACACTTTTCTCGTTATACACTGGACAAGGTTTCCAAGATCACGGGGACGCCGAAAGACAAGCTCCTGAAGGTCTACGATACCTACAGCCGGACCTACAAGCCGGATAAGGCGGGAACCTGTATGTATGCCATGGGGTGGACCCAGCATACGGTGGGGACCCAGAATATCCGGACCATGGCGATCATCCAGTTGCTGTTGGGGAATATCGGTGTGGCGGGCGGAGGAATCAACGCCCTGCGCGGTGAATCCAACGTGCAGGGATCGACGGATCACTGCCTGCTGTGGCACATCATCCCCGGGTATCTCAAGACGCCAAGGGCGTCGGACGAGACCTTGGAAAAGTACAACAGGCACTACACGCCAACCACGAAGGATCCCCTCAGCGCCAACTGGTGGGGGAATTACCCGAAGTATTCCGTGAGCTATCTGAAATCTATCTACGGCGATGCGGCGAAACCGGACAATGAGTTCTGCTACCAGTACATGCCGAAGGTAGACGACGGGGTCAATTACTCTTGGCTGATGATTTTCGACAAGATGTCTCGCGGTGAGTTCAAAGGATTCCTCGCGTGGGGGCAGAACCCCGCGTGCAGTGGTGCCAACGCCAACATGGTGCGTGAGGCTCTGGGCAAGCTGGAGTGGATGGTCACCGTCAATCTCTGGGAAACGGAAACCGCGGCCTTTTGGAAACGCCCGGGTGTCGATCCCAAGAGCATCAAGACGGAGGTCTTTCTCCTGCCCTGTGCCGCATCCATGGAAAAGGAAGGGAGCATCACCAACAGCGGCCGTTGGTCCCAGTGGCGTTACAAGGCAGTGGATCCCCCCGGGGAGGCGAAGCCGGACTCCGAGATCATCCACGCCCTGTATAAGCGCCTGAAAACCATGTATGAAAAGGAAGGTGGACCGATCAAGGAAGCCTTCCTCAAGATGAAGTGGGACTACGAGGCGAAGGACGGCAAATCGGTCGATATTCACAAGGTAGCCAAGGAGATTAACGGCTACGACTTAACTACCGGAAAGCTTTTACCCTCCTTCGGGAAGTGCAAGGCAGACGGAACCACCTCTTCCGGGAACTGGCTCTACTGTGGCAGCTACACGGAAAAGGGAAATATGGCCGCACGTCGAGGCACGGTGGATCGTTCGGGTATCGGGCTTTACTCCGAATGGAGCTGGTGCTGGCCAGTTAACCGCCGGATCATCTACAACCGCGCGTCGGTCGATTACCAGGGACATCCCTGGAATCCCAAGCATCCCGTTATCAAGTTCGAAGGGAAGGTCAAGGACGGGAAGTATGCGACCAAAAAGTGGGTCGGAGATGTGCCGGATGGCGGATGGTATCCCATGCAGAACCCGGATGGGACTTGGCGGACCGACACCAAGCGGCCTTTCATCATGAAACCGGAAGGTGTTGGGCGAATCTTCGGGCCGGGTCGGGCGGAAGGACCGTTCCCAGAACATTACGAACCTCTCGAATGTCCGACCAAGAACATGATGAACTCTCAGCAGCTCAATCCCGTGGTGGTTCGTCTCGATAAGAATGGTAACCCCCTGTTCAAAGTAGCGAAGGTCTGCGACCCGAGGTATCCTATTGTCTGCACCACGTATCGCGTATCGGAGCATTGGCAGACCGGGGCCATGACACGGAACCAGCCGTGGCTGGTGGAGTTGATGCCGCAGATGTTCGTGGAGATGAGCAAGGAACTGGCGGCGGAGAAGGGAATCAAGAACGGGGAATGGGTAACGGTGATCTCCCCTCGCGGGAAGGTTCGTGCGGTTGCCATCGTCACGGAGAGATTCAAACCATTCAAGATTGGAGACACCATTGTTCACGAGGTGGGAATCCCGTGGTGTTATGGCTTCATGGGACTCGCCAAGGGGGACAGTGCCAACCTGTTGACGCCCAGTATCGGGGACGCCAACACCATGATCCCAGAATCCAAGGCGTTTCTGGTCGATGTGAGAAAGGCATGAAGGGGGTGATCTAATGAGCGGGAAAGCGTTTTTTATCGACACAACCGTGTGTATTGGGTGTCGGGGCTGCCAGGTCGCGTGTAAACAATGGAATCAGCTGCCCGCTACAAAGACGGAGAATTGGGGAAATTACCAGAACCCCAAGGATCTGTCTTATTATACCTATAAGGTAGTACGATTCCAGGAACACATCGGGCCTGATAGCAAGCCCGTGTGGTACTTTTTCCCTGACCAGTGCAGACATTGCCTCGAGCCGGCCTGTAAGGAGGCGGCCGATGAAGTTGTTCGGGGTGGGATTGTAATAGACGATCAAACGGGTGCCGTGCTCTATACGGACAAGCTCAAAAAGGTTAATGCTGAAGATATTACTGAGTCATGCCCTTTCAACATTCCGAAGGCGCAAAAGGGGACCGGACGGTTGGCAAAATGTACGATGTGTGTCGACCGTGTTCACCATGGACTGCTTCCTGCCTGTGTCAAGACTTGTCCGACTGGAGCCATGAATTTTGGTGATAGGGAGAAGATGGTTGCCCTTGCCAAAAAGCGCTTGCGTGAGGTGAAATCCAAACACCCGAACGCGGTGGTGACCGGTCTTGATGACCTCAGGGTTTTCTACCTGTTGGTAGACAAACCGGAAAAATACTATAGGTTTGCCAGCGTGGATATTGCTCCCAGAGGGATGGACCGCAAGATGGCCCTTCGGAAGATAGGCAAGTCACTCAAGGAGCTTTCTAAGGAAAGCAAGATCGTCCGTAGAATGGTTGGCTAACGAAGTACCAATATTTTCTGTTGTTGAGAGAGGGGTACCCCCCATGTATCCCTCTCTCGTTCTACGTCGGCCTACATTTCAACATCTTCATTGAAGGAACATCTTGTGAGAGCCATGATTATCTGCGTGGGCCAGGATGGGTTTGGATGATCGTTGCTTAAGGCTTTTCGGGGTGGGCTCATATCCGAATGACCTTTACGGTTTCGAAGTCGTCAGGGATATGATAGATGATTTTACCTTTAATTCAGTGTTTCGGTTTTAGAACGTAACCCCACAAAGGAAAGTTTTTTCCGCTTCCTGTTTGTGAAAACGACTTTCTACATTACCAGTTGGGCCTTTGACAGCACTCCTCAACCGATCTGGCCGATTCCTCCCTGATCGATTCTCTCACGCTTGGTATGTTCAAAAGATAAAGTGTTTCCTGAATGGAACGCCAATCGTTTTCCGAAATGAGCGCGGCGTTACCGCAATAGACAAACTTAACAGTAGGCCCAGAAAATGCCTTGATTACAAAACTCCTTACGAAGCATTCCTGGCATCAACAGGAATAGACGTAAGGAAAATTTTAATGGGTTATGCACTTGCCTCTTGAATCCACCTCCAGCCTCAAAGGGAAACACGCCGGAAAAGCCCCATCACTGATCTCACCCATCCTGATCCTCATTGGCGGGTTCATTTTACGTGTAGTGATCGTCTATGCCGGACAGGTTGGTTTGGGGTGAAGATAGGGTGATCCGAAATGACAGGCCCCGTGGAGTTAATCAATTCCACGGGGCTTTTTTTAGCCTTAGCCTTCAGGCTTCAAGCTTTGGTCTATGAACGATAGAACTATATCCTTGCCAATTCCTCCCAACCCTTCATCTTTTCTTCCAGATAGGCCATAACCCCGGCAAGATCCGTTTCGGGGGTGTGTTGGAGGAGGGAGAAGGCGTCGTCCCGCGCCTGTTTGAGAAGTTGGCTGTCCCAGCCGAGGAAACGGGTCATGAAAAGGGGAGAACCCGATTGCCGGACTCCGATGAGATCACCAGGTCCCCGGATGGCTAGGTCCGCCTCAGCGATCTTGAATCCGTCGGTGGTCTCTTCCATGATGGCGAGGCGTTTCTGGGCGTCCTCCGACTGGTTTCCGTGAACGATGAGGTAGCATGAGGAGAGAGCCTGTCCCCGCCCCACGCGGCCGCGGAGCTGGTGAAGCTGGGAGAGGCCGAAACGCTCCGCATGTTCGATGACCATGATAGAGGCGTTGGGAACGTCGACACCCACCTCCACCACGGTGGTGGAAACCAACACCTGAATCTCACCCGATTTGAATCGTGTCATCAGGTCCTCTTTCTCATCCGGGGAAAGGCGTCCGTGCAACAGGCCCACGGTATATTCTGGAAAAATCCGCTCCTGGAGCCACTGGGCGTTGGAGGTAGCATCCTTCAGGTCCGTCTTCTCCGACTCCTCAATGAGGGGGTAGACGATATAGATCTGATGCCCCGCTTCCACCTCTTTCCGGAGGTTCCGGTAGAGCATTTCCCGTGCCTTCCCCGGGACGCATTTGGTCTGGACCGGTTTTCGCCCCGGGGGGAGTTCGTCGATGATGGAGAGGTCCATATCCCCGTAGAGGGTCATGGCGAGGGTCCGGGGAATGGGGGTGGCGGTCATCATCAGGACGTCTGGCGGTGGTCCCTTGCTGACCAGTTTCAAGCGTTGGCGGACGCCAAACCGGTGTTGTTCATCAATGATGACGAGCCCCAGATTGAAGAATTTCACCTCTTTCTGGATAAGGGCGTGTGTGCCGATGACCAGGCGAACCGTTCCAGATGTGATCGCCTCGTGAAGGGCCGATTTTTCCGAGGACCGTTGGGAACCGGTCAAGAGCGCCATGGCCGTGTCCTCGAAAAGGGCAAGGGATTGGAAGGTCCTGAAATGTTGCTGTGCCAGGATCTCCGTAGGGGCCATGA
>JAOZMY010000030.1:15019-23344 GCA_029934085.1 bacterium
AGGGATTGGAAGGTCCTGAAATGTTGCTGTGCCAGGATCTCCGTAGGGGCCATGAGGGCCACCTGGTATCCGTGGTTCAGATAGAGGGCAGCGGTGATCGCGGAAACGACTGTCTTCCCGCTTCCCACGTCTCCCTGGAGAAGTCGATTCATCGGTTTGCCAGAGGTGATGTCGCTGAAGATTTCCCGGACAGTGCGAACCTGCGCTTTCGTGAGCTGAAAAGGGAGTCTTTGGAGGATGGATTTCAATTCCTCTTTGGTGGCTGGGCAAGAAACCCCTTTTACGATTTCCCGGTTCTGTTTCTTACGGGCGAGGAAGAGCTCGAAGAAAAAGTAGGTTTCATAGAGGAATCGCCGGCGCGCCATCTCCAGGTTGGCGGGGACGCAGAGATTGGGGTCTGTGGCATGAAGGGCCTCTAACCCTTTTTTCATGGGCGGAAAGTGGTAGGCCTCGCGGATGGGGGCGGGAAGGGGATCGGTCAGATGGGGCCCGGCCCGTTTCATGGCCCCCCGAGCGAGTTTGAGGAAGGGTTTCTGGCCGATGTCACTCACCTCGGGATAAACGGGTACGAGGGTTCCGAAACGTTCCGAGGGGGTCGACTCGAGAACCTTTTCCATGTCGGGATGATGCATTTCCAGAAGAAAGCCGAAGCGTTTTACCTCCCCATAGAGGTGATAGGCTGTTCCGACTTTCAACTGTCGCTTGAAATAGGTGACCCCTTTGAACCATTTGAGGGTTAGGGTTCCCGTTCCATCGCTTACCTGCGCTTCCAGGTAGGATCGTTTCCCGAACCCTTTTGGCGTGAGCCGGATGAGTTTTCCTATCACGTAGGCGCTCTGTCCGGGTGACAGGTCACGGATGGGAATCTGTCGGCGGCGGTCCTCGTAGCGGAAGGGAAAACGGTAGAGGAGATCGCCGAGTGTGGCACAGCCCATCTTCTGAAGGGTCTTCAATCGGGAGGGGCCGACCCCTTTCAATTGGGAAACGGAGACGGAGAGGACCCGGAGCATGGTCCGGACGGCCGTCTCATCAGGAAGCTCATCGGGCGAGAGGGCCCAGACGGGGCCTTCCTGGGAGTGGATCTCGGGGGATTTCAGGAGGCGCAAGGCCTCCTGAAGGCGTTTTTTCTTTTCTGCTTCCATCAAGGCGTCGAAGCCGGTAAAAAGTCGCGTGATCTGGTCGATAAAAGGTGGGGGGAGGCTGCGGTCCTTCGTGGCAGCGGCAGCCCATTTCTGGACGAACCGTTCCAAGTCCTTGACGACATGGAGGTGGGCAAAGTTATCCCTCGCGGCGAATTCGAGCGGTCCCGTGAGACGTTGAAGGGACGCGAGAGGGTCCACCTACCTGTCCAGCTTTTCCTTCAGGATGGTGTTGACCATTTGGGGATTGGCCTTCCCCTTGGTCTTTTTCATGACCTGCCCCACGAAGAAGCCGAGGAGCTTGGTTTTTCCCCCTTTGTATCGTTCTACCTGGTCGGGGTTTTCAGCCAACACCTCGTCGATGACGGCCTCGATGGCCCCCTGGTCGGTAACCTGGACGAGATTCTTTTCCTGGACGATCTTCTCGGGCGAGTCTCCGGTGGCGACCATCTCGGCGAAGACGGTCTTGGCAATCTTCCCGCTGATGGTGCCCTTTTCGATCATGAGAATCATCTCTCCGAGATGTCGGGCGGTGACGGGGAATTGGGTAATCTCCCTTTCTCCTTCCTTTAGTTCTCGCAGGACCTCCGTCATGACCCAATTGCTGACCTGCTTCGGGACGTTGCAGACTGTGACGCATTCTTCGAAGTAGTCGGCCACGGCCTTTTCTGCCGTGATGACCTCCGCGTCGTAGAGGGGGATGCCGTATTGCTCAACGAGACGATCTCGTTTCTCGGCTGGCAGCTCGGGAAGGGTCTGTCTGATCTCCTCGACCCAGTCCTCTTCTACCACGAGGGGAAGGAGATCCGGATCGGGGAAATAGCGGTAGTCGTCCGCCTCTTCCTTACCCCGCATGGTTCGGGTGACGCCGGCAGCGGCATCCCAGAGCCGGGTTTCCTGAACAACCGTTTCTCCACCCTCCAGGGCGGCGATCTGCCGCTCGATCTCGTATTCCAGGGCCTTTTCCACGTTTCGGAAGGAGTTCATATTCTTCAGTTCCGCGCGGGTGCCGAATTTCTCGGTTCCCTTGGGCCGCACGGAGATGTTGGCGTCGCAGCGGAAGCTACCCTCCTCCATATTCCCGTCGGAAATCTCCAGGTAGCGCAGGATGGCACGTAGGGTTCGGAGGTAGGCCCCTGCCTCTTTGGGGGAACGCATGTCCGGTTCGCTAACGATCTCAATGAGAGGCACGCCGGAGCGGTTGTAGTCCACCAGGCTGTAGGGCGTATCGGTGAAGGAACCGGGATGAACGAGTTTTCCCGCGTCTTCTTCCATGTGGATCCGGGTAAGGCCGATCCGCTTTGTCTCGCCATCTATGAGGATCTCCACATAGCCGTGTTCGGCCAGAGGGAGCTCGTATTGGGAGATCTGATATCCCTTGGGAAGATCTGGGTAGAAGTAATTCTTCCGGGCGAAACGGCTGACACGGGCGATGGAGCAGTGGGTGGCTAGTCCCATTTTGATGGCGTATTCCACGACCTTTTTGTTGAGAACCGGCAAAACCCCGGGTTGGCCCGTGCAGACGGGACAAATGTGTGTGTTGGGCGGGGCCCCGAATTCGGTGGAACAGTTGCAGAAAATCTTGGTTTTCGTATTCAGTTGCGCGTGAACTTCAAGCCCGATAACGGGTTCATACTCCATAGGCCGTCTCCTTCGGAATGGTTTCCTCGCTGATACCGAGTCCCTTTCGAATGAAATCGAGGGCCTGTGAGAGTTTATCCGTCATCTCCCGGAAATCCCCCTCGATTTCCTTAGGGAACAGTTCCAGCGTGATGGCGCCATTGTAATGGGTTGAGCGCAAGGTTTCAAGCACCTCTTGTAAAGGTAGTGTGCCCTTTCCAGGAAAGAGGTGCTCGTGCCCATTTGCGTAGTCACTGAAGTGGACGTTTTTGACCCGGTTCGTGGCGAGGAATTTTCGAACGTCTTCGAGGAAGTTTTTCTCACGTGTCCCCAGATGGGTCAAGTCGAGGGTGAGATAGAGGTTGTGTGCCTCGGCGAATCGGATGAGCGCATCCGGTTTAGAGAGGAAGTAGACCCCCACTTTGACAAAGCCATGAGATACGGGCATGTTCTCGATCGTGATGGAGAGAAAGCGGTTTCCAAGGTTTTCCTGAAAATCTCTGATGCGCTTCAGGTGGCGGAAGAACCCGATTTCGAGGTCCAACCATCGGGGAGGGTGAAAGGTCACGAGAGGAATTTTGAACTTGTCCGCCAATTCAATGGTCTTTAAAAGGGATTCGAAGAGATTCCCCCAGCCCTTGAGTTTATAAAAGGGTGCGTGGAGACTTCCGATATCGCCTTCCTTTAGGATCGCTTCGATTTCCTTTTCCCCGCTGCTGCCCTGCAGTCCATACCCGAAGACCAGTTCGATCCCATCGAATCCCACGCGCCGTGCGATTTCCGCCGCAACCCACGGGGGTTTTTTATATAGGGTGCCCGAGGAGAGGAGGATTTTCATGGTTTGTTCCCGTGGAGGGGGTAGGGACGAACCTTACGCCTCCCCGTTGAAGGCTTGAAATTCGCCTGTACATTCATTATGATGGGTAAAATGAAATACATCATCGTGAAGCGATCAGCAAAGTTACCTTCCGTAAAGCTAAGGGTGGCGATTTGAACCTTCATACCCTATTTCTTTCTTAAAGTCCATATGGTTAGATTCCGATTTCGAATTTGTTGAATGCTAAGGCTTAAGACCTTCAGGGGGAAGAAATGATGTTGCTGGTTTACTGTTTTTGTCTCGTGGTTTTAGTGGTATGCTCCGCTTTTTTTTCCGGTGCTGAGACGGCGATTTTTACCGCCAATTTCTATCGTTTGCATCACCTGGAGCGAAAAGGAGATCGCAGAGCAGCCCTTATCATGAAGCTGAGGAAGGCCCCAGATGAGCTCATTGGCACGATCTTGATAGGGAACAACTTTGTTAATATTGCGGCCTCCTCCCTGGCGACGCTCCTTTTTATTCAGCTTTTGGGGAGCACGCGAGGGACCATCGTGGCAACCTTGGTGATGACCCTTATGATTCTCCTTTTCGGGGAGATTGCACCTAAAACTTATGCGGCCAACTACCCGGAAACGGCGGCCCTTCGTGTCGTGGAAATTATTAGGTGGATCGAACGAATCCTTTCCCCCATCACCTTTCTTATCTCTAAAGCGGGGAGAGGGATCTTGTGGTTTTTTGGGGTTTCTCCGAGTCTTCCGACCAAGATAATCACGCAGGATGAGATTGAAGGGATTATTTCTATCGGGAAGCAGGACGGTGTCCTCCTCCCGGAGGAAGAGAGGATGCTCCTAAACATCTTCAAGATAGGGAAGATTTCTCTTGAGCAGGTTATGATACCTCGGACTGAGACTATTTTCCTTCCTGTGGACGCCCCAGAAGAAGAGATCTTGGCCACGGTGGAGAAGACTCGTTTGAGTCGGATTCCCGTTTTTGAGGAGAAGAAGGACAATGTGGTGGGGATTCTATATGTCAAGGATTTGATCCACGCGTTGCTCAATAAAAGACCCATCGATCTCCGCAAGATGACCCGTCGACCCTTTTACATTCCTCTCTTCGCCAAGGTGGACCAGGCTCTCCATCTCTTTTTGAGTAAGGGGATTCAGATGGCCATTGTCATCGACGAGTTTGGAGGAACGGAGGGGATCGTGACCCTGAAGGACCTGTTGGAGGAAATCGTTGGCGAGATCCGGGATGAGGACGAGCGAGGCACGAGGGAGATTATCCCCATGTCTGATGGATCCTACCTGGCCCGTGGCAACGCGGATATCGAGGAGATCAACAAGGCCACGGGGTTGAACCTTCCGGAAGAAGAGGGGAACCTGGCGGCATATATCCTCAAGATCACCGGTCGTATTCCGAAACCCGGGGAGAGGATCCCCTTGATGGAAGGGTGGGAGGCGGTGATCTATACGGCAAATCGGAAGAGAATCTTGAGCGTCCTGATTCGTCCTACGAGCGTCCCCCAACAATGATGGTGGGGATGCGAAGGGTGGGCTGGGCGTCGGAGACGGGAACTCCCTGACCATCCTTTCCACAAGTTCCGATGGCGAAGCCCAGGTCGTTTCCCACGAGGTCGATTTCCGAAAGTATTTTCGGCCCGTTTCCGATCAGAGTGGCGCCACGGACGGGGTGCAGGACCTTCCCATTTTCAATCTTGTAGGCCTCACTTATCTCGAAAACGAAGTCCCCGTTTACTGTGTCCACCTGGCCTCCCCCCATCTTCTTGACGAGCAGTCCGTTTTTTAGGGATTCTATGATCTCTGCCGGATCCGTTTCTCCTGGTGCGATGTAGGTGTTGGACATGCGGGGGATGGGCCGGTAACGGTAGGATTGGCGACGTCCGTTACCCGTGGATTGGGTCTTGTCTTTCATGGCGCTGAGCCGGTCGTACATGTAGGATTTCAAAACTCCTTTTTCCACGAGGATCGTTTTCTGGGAAGGGGTTCCCTCGTCATCCACGTGGTAGGATCCGCGACGGTTCTTGAGCGTGGGGTTATCAATGACCGTGATGAGCGGACTGGCCACGGTTTCTCCCATCTTTCCACTGTATCGTGACAGTCCCTGTTGAGCGAGGTCTGCCTCGAGGCCGTGGCCAATGGCCTCGTGGATCATGGTGCCTCCCGCCTCACTGGAAAGGACGACGGTCATTTCACCCTTCGGGGCGAAGGGAGCTTCCAGCATGGTAACCGCACGCTGAGCGGCCGTTTCAGCCGTTCGGATATGGCTGTCTCCGTCCAACAGTTCGAGACCTTTGATACCGCCAAGCATCTCGTAACCGGTCTCCAATGTTTGACCGTCATTGGCAACCACGTGAACGAGGAAGACGGTCTGGACGCGTTTTTCGGTAGTTTGTTCCCCGAGGGAATTGAGGGTTAAGATCTCTCTTTCCTCGTCCCGGTAGATGATCTTGACTTGGTGGATCCGTTTATCAAAAGAACGGGCGGCCACGTTGGCCTCTTCCAGGTAGATCGTCTTGGCATCGAGGGCCACCGCTTCTGGAGGTATTTTGATGGTGTGGGCGTAAGATTTAAGGGGGGAAATCCGAGGAGGTGTAAGAGGCTTTCTGCTCAAAGCTACCATCTCGGAGAGTTGGGCCGCCAGCGCCATCAGTGAGGATTCCGTGATGACATTCGTGTAGGCGTAGAATGCATGGAAGTTATCGATGACACGGATTCCGAGTCCCGCGTCGGTTCCCGAAATGACCTTTTCAAGTTTGTCATTTTCGAATGAGAGGGTTGTTTCCGTCTTTATCTCATAGAATAGATCAGCGAACTGTCCCCCTCTTCTAAGGCTGTGGAAGAGGACTTTTTCCAAAGGTAGGTTAAGCAATTTTGTCACGGTCATGCGTTTCTCCTATCGGGGGTGCCGGTGTAGACGGGAGTCATACCCATTTCCTCCGAGATGTCGGCTACCAGTTTCATAAAGGTTTGATAAAAACCCACGGGGATCATCATCTCCACCAGTGCGAGCTTGTCATCGATGGTGCGTGACACGGCGATTCCTTCATAGGATTCGAGGAGGAATTTCAAGGTGCTGATATCCTTTCGGTTGATTCTGTAAAGTCTCTGGATAGTGTCTTTCTCCATCTTGTCAACAAATTCTCCCCGTGGTAAGCTTTCAGATGATGGATAAAATCACTTTTTTTGTCAAGGGTAAGAGAAAATTTTATCTCTACACCTCCATGACCTGAAGGGCTAGCGGAAAAAATCGATATGCTTTCTGGTGAAACGGAGCGAGCTCGCATGGTTAGTAAAGACCCACACAAATTTGTGAAGGATAGAGGCAGAAAATGATTGTTAGGCATATCAATGACGAAGAAGTGACGGAAACGAGATATATCGCCCATGGGGGTGCCCTGGCTGAGATGGTCTTGGACGGAAGGACTTTGAAAGAATTGGGATTTTTCGCCATCGCCATTCTGCCCCCGGGAAACGAGATTGAGCCTCACCGGGACGTCATGGAAGAGATTTATTTCATTCTCGAAGGAAAAGGTGAAATGCTGGTAGACGACGAGCGTCGTGAGGTGGAATCGGGATGTGCCATCTGGATTCCGACGGGTTCTCTTCACGGCTTGGTGAACACGGGCACACAGCCGTGCGTCATTATTGTCGTGGCCTCCCGACCCGAAATGAAATTTGGGGATATGATGATGTAACGTTGGGCCTTAGTGCTCGCGTATATTGATTGTTTTTCCTGAATGGCCATTTGTTTGAAATTGGGAAGTTAAAGGTTGGTTGTTGGATGAAGTAGATTTTCGGGGGGGAATCATCGCCATGAGTTCCTTCAGGATCTTGTCCATCGACGGTGGTGGGGTTCGGGGAATTATCCCTGCCGTTGTCTTAAGTGAGATCGAACGGATCACGGGTCGGTCCGTCGCCGATCTTTTCGACCTGATGGCCGGAACCTCGACGGGCGGCATCCTTGCCTGTGCTCTTGCCATACCCGGCCCGGAGGGCCAGTCGAAATATACCGCAGAAGAGATGATCCGTTTCTACGAGGAGAAAGGGCCGGAGATCTTCGAGCGCTCCTTTTGGCACACGCTGGTTTCCCTGGGAGGTTGGATGGAGGAGAAATATTCCACCCATCACATGGAACGGGAATTGATGCACTTTTACGGGATTGCCCATTTTTCAGATGCCCTAACGCCCCTTTTGGTTCCTGCCTATGAGATCGAAAAGCGTTTCCCATTCTTTTTCAAGAGCCACCGGGCCGTGACGGATTCCTCCTATGACTATCCAATGTGGCAGGTGGCCCGCGCCACCTCGGCTGCACCCTCCTATTTCGAACCCGCCAAAGTAACCTCCCTGACCGGGGAAACCTATGCCTTGATCGATGGCGGAACCTTTGCCAACAACCCGGCCATGTGTGCCTTGGTGGAGGCGCGAACCTTCTTCGAGGCCCGCGGTGAGGTGTTGGTCGTTTCCCTCGGCACAGGGAAACAGGATCGCCCCATTCCCTATGAAACGGCAGCGCACTGGGGGAAGGCAGGATGGGCCCCCCGTATCCTCGACGTGATGATGGATGGGGTCAACGACACGGTAGATTACCAATTGCGACAGCTCCTGGATGGCGACCACTACTTCCGGTTTCAAACGGAATTGACCCTCGCAGACGACGACATGGACGACGCCTCTCCTCTTAATCTCTTGCAATTGAAGGAACAAGGAGAGCGGCTTGTCGAGAAGGAGC
>JAOZMY010000002.1:0-32703 GCA_029934085.1 bacterium
CTGGGCCTTGGCCTGCTCGAGTGAACTAATTGCCCTGTCGCGGTCCGCTTCAGAGAGTGCACCAGGGTTGTTTCTCGAAATACGCTGCACACGGTCGTAATTGCGACGGGCGCGTTCCAAACGCACGCGGGCGATGTCTAACCGGGCGGCGGCAGAATTCACGGCGGCCGTACGGGCACCAACCTCCTGGCCAGCTTTGGCCAAGGCTGCCCTGGCGGACTGGACGGCCAGTTTGAAAGGTTTACGGTCCAACTGTGCCAGGATTTGGCCTTTGCTCACACGCTCGTTAGGTGCCACCAAGATTTCCACTATGTGGGCCGACACTTGCGATGCGATGGGCACAGTGAAAGTTTCTACTCGGGCCTTGGCCGTGTACGGGGTGTAGCGGTCGGCTACGATGTGCCACGCAAAAAGCGCGGCACACGCAAATAGCACCACTAAGGTAAACAGTGTGACCGGATTGACCCTACGTTTGGGGGGTAGCGGCGCCTTTGAGGGCTGCTTCGTAGATTCGGTAGGGCCTGGGTCGTGGGTTTCTAATGTCTTATCGGCGACTGGTGCTTTATCTTCCTTCGGATCATCATTCACTTGCTTCTCAGCCTTGTCGCCGGGCTTATCAGTTATTGTCACAGCTATTTAACCTCGGATTGAACAAAGTCCATTACATGCTTGGAAATATTCAATGTCGCAATCGACAGTTTTTTTGAAGACGGGAAGGCTCATTTATAAAAATAATGTCAAACACTAAATTTCATGTCAAGCTTCGGTTAGCTGTAAAAAAACGGGCGGGAGCGCTCTTAGTGCTATAATGACTCCTTTAATAAAAATTATAACAGATTAATTTAATTCGTCTTTTTCTTGGCTGTCCTTGCAACTCCAGTAAGAATATCAAGAACACCAATAACCCTTTTTTACCTCTTATGGGGAATAGCTTTTTATTTTTTTTTGATTAGCATGAAGAAAGTAACAACTAATATTATTATCTTTTATAGAGGATTGGATTATTGGCCTTTGATCATTTTCATATGGATACCCCGGCAACCTACCGTATTCGGGTTCAGGGAACCGTTGATTCTTCTTTAGTGGAGCTTCTGGGCGAACTGCGCATATCGGAAACTAATGTGGACGATGCAGAAAATGTTACCACGTTGGCCGGCAAGCTTCCAGACCAGTCGGCCCTCTGCGGGGTCCTAATGACCCTGTTCGACCTTCGTTTCCCGTTGCTTTCCGTTGAAATGATCGGGGCAAACGAAGGTGAATAACTAAGGAATACATCGGCGATTAAGTCGCCAAAACAAACCTTTAACTGGAAGGAGAGAAGTATGGCATTACACGAAAAAAGAAACATAGAAGAAGTTCTGGATGACGTCTACGCAACCGATGATCTGTCGGTTGTCATGCCGAAATTCAAGATGCCGGAGAAATCACATGATCCGCGTCACGCGTATCAGGCGGTCCATGACGAATTGATGATGGATGGGAACGCCCGCCAGAATCTGGCTACCTTTTGCCAGACTTGGCTGGAGCCAGAGGTTCACCAACTCATGGACGAGTGCATCGACAAGAATATGATTGACAAGGATGAATATCCCCAGACGGCTGAAATAGAGGGACGGTGCGCGCGCATGCTGGCAGACCTCTGGAACGCCCCGGACGCCGCCAATTCCATCGGATGTTCCACCACCGGTTCCAGTGAGGCAGCCATGTTGGGTGGCATGGCCCTGAAATGGAAGTGGCGGGAGAAGATGAAGGCCGCTGGGAAACCCACGGACAAACCCAACATCGTCACAGGGCCGGTACAGATCTGCTGGCATAAGTTTGCTCGTTATTGGGACATTGAGCTCCGAGAGGTACCTTTAGAGGGAGATCGGCTATATATGACGCCGGAAGAGGCCGTCAAGCGGTGCGACGAGAACACCATCGGCGTGGTCCCGACCCTGGGGATCACCTTCACTTGCGCCTACGAGCCCGTGAAAGAGATCAGCGATGCCCTCGATCAGCTCCAGAAGGACACGGGGCTGGACATTCCCATCCACGTGGATGCGGCCAGTGGTGGATTTCTGGCGCCTTTTGTGGACCCGGACCTGGAGTGGGACTTCCGGTTACCGAGAGTTAAATCCATCAACACCTCCGGCCACAAATATGGATTAGCGCCTCTGGGCGTCGGCTGGGTCATTTGGCGCGACAAGGAAGATCTTCCCGACGATCTCATCTTCTGGGTCAACTACCTGGGAGGCAACATGCCCACCTTCGCCCTGAACTTCTCCCGACCCGGTGGACAGATCGTGGCCCAATACTACAACTTTCTTCGTCTGGGCAAGGAAGGCTACCGCAAAATCCAGCAGGCCTGTTACGACACGGCCCATTACCTGGCGGACGAAATCGAGAAATTGGGTCTCTTCAACATCATCTACAATGGCCGAGGTGGCATCCCGGCCATGAGCTTTTCCCTGAAGGAAGGGGTCGATCCCGGGTTTAATCTCTTCGATCTTTCGGGATTGATCCGGATTCGTGGATGGCAGATTGCCGCTTACAGCATGCCCCCCAATCGTCAAGATCTGGTGATTATGCGGATCCTCGTGCGCCACGGCGTCAGCCGGGACCTGGCGTATCTCCTCATCAACGATATCAAACGGGCGATTGCCTACTTTGAGAAAAACCCTGTGACCCATAGAGCCACAGAAGAGGAATACGGCGGATTCAAAAGCACGTAAGCACAATCAAATGATTTTGAGGGGGTTGAGGAACTTAACCCCCTCAAACAAGGAAGGAGGGCAAAGATGCAGAAAAAATTTTTTGGGACGAAAAGAGAGGCACAGAAGGTGCGGGCTTGGAAAACCATTGGTGGCATCGGTATCCTGGCTTTTTTTATTGTGCTTGCCGTGTTCGCGACCCAGGGATTGAAGGCCTCCACGGGGGCTCAGCAGGAAGCGGCCGTATCAGCCCAGGCCGCTCAAGGCACAGCTTCCAGGGTGATGGTAGCCGCCAATGAAACCAAACAGACAAAGGCCCAAGAAAAAGGGGACAAAACAGTCGAGGCCAAAAAATCGGAAGCCAGTAAACCGGCCGGTCCGGCCAAAAGCAGATTCTGGATTGTTAACACACTGCGGGCCCATCCGGAACTGGCTATTTTCCTCACCCTGGCTTTGGGCTACTGGCTTGGTGGCGTAAAGTTTGGCAATTTCTCATTGGGAGCGGTCACGGGAACCCTATTGATCGGGGTCCTCATCGGCCAGATGAATATTGCTGTTTCTCCACAGGTGAAGACGATCTTCTTCACCATGTTTCTTTTTGCCATCGGTTACAGTGTGGGACCGCAATTCGTCCGGGGGGTTGCCCGAGATGGCGCCCCGCAAGCGATTTTCGCGGTCGTCATATCGGTGTTGTGTTTGGTTGTGACGTGGATTTCAGCTAAAATCGCTGGATTTGATGTGGGTCTATCCGCGGGATTGCTGGCAGGTGCCCAGACCATCTCGGCCTCTATCGGTCTGGCGACCGACGCGATCAACAGCTCGGGGATCAGCAATGCGAAGCAGATGCTTAACCAAATTCCCATCGCCTATGCCATCACCTATCTTTGGGGAACCATCGGAACCGGGATTATTCTTGCCATGTTGGGTCCCAAGCTGATTGGCACAAATCTTCCGGAGGCCTGCAAGGAATACGAAAAGGAGATGTCGAAGGGAGCACCGGAGGGAGGCATGAACACGGCCTGGCATAAACTCGAGATGCGGGCCTATGAGGTTCCCAAAGGCAGCCGAATCATCGGCATGACGGTTAAAGAAGCGGAAGCCTTACTTCCCGACACCCGCGTCTATGTGGAGGGAATTCGTCGTGATGGAAAGGTCATTGATTTCGACGAGAATACGGTTATCAAAGAGGGAGATATCCTGGCCATTTCAGGGCATACGGAAGTATTGATCGAGATTGAAGAGCACGCGAAGGAAGTGGCCGACAAGGAGCTCTTGGACATTCCTGTCGAGTCGGTGGACCTGGTGATCACCAATAAAAAGCTGAACGGAAAAACATTAATCGAGTTGTCAAAGGAAGAGTTTGCCCGCGGGGTCTACCTGCTGAAAATTACCCGCGGGGCAACAAGTGTGGACGTTCCCTTACTGGCGCAAACAAAGGTCTATCGGGGAGATATCTTGAAGGTTGCCGGAACCAAGACTCATGTCAAAAACATTGAAAAGGCCATTGGATACGCGGATCGTCCCTCGGATGCCACGGACATGGTCTGGGTCGGAATCTTCATTCTCGTGTTCGGTATGATCGGGGCGTTGTCCTTCAAAATCGGGGGTGTTCCGTTGACACTCTCTACCTCTGGGGGTGTTCTGATCGGTGGTTTGATCTTAGGATGGCTGCGTTCTATCCATCCCACCTTCGGCCGTCTACCGGCTCCCACTCAATGGTTCATGAATTCCGTTGGGTTGAACGTCTTTATTGCTATCGTCGGTATCTCGGCGGGACCGGGATTCATCGCCGGACTCAAGGCCAACGGCATCAGCCTCTTTGTTTGGGGATTGGTGGCAACCTCGGTACCTATGTTGCTGGCACCCTATATCGGGAAGTACATCTTCAAGTTCCACCCGGCGATCAACCTGGGATGCTGTGGCGGGGCCCGGACCAGCACTGCATCGGTAGCCATGGTGGGAGAGGCCGCGCAAAGCAACATTCCCATGCTGGGCTATACGGTGCCCTATGCGGTCAGTAACACTCTGCTCACCCTCTGGGGAATGGTGATTGTTTTGATGATGATCTGATTTTATAGAGGTCGAGGACTGTTTTATAAACGGTCACAACCTAAGTTGTTAACAAGGCATAAAGAAGGAGAAAAAAACAGATGGATGCTAAGGATATAACAAAATTTGCAAATTTAAGTCCCTTCGAATTAAAGGATGTCCTAATCAAGCTTGCAAGCAGGGATTCGGAAAAAATGATGCTCAACGCGGGTCGCGGCAACCCTAATTTTCTTGCTCTGACACCGCGATATGGGTTCTCCCAGTTGGGCTTGTTCGCACTGAGCGAATCTGAACGGCATTTTGGATACATGCCCGAGCGGATCGGCGGACATAGTGATCAGGATGGAATCGAGTCCCGATTCGAGATTTTTATCCAAAACAACTGGGAGGTGGAGGGAACCCAATTCCTCAACGCCGCAGTGAGTTACGTCAAGGACTATCTGGGCTTTTCCGCCGGCGATTTTCTCCACGAGATGGTTCAGGCCTATCTGGGCTGTAACTACCCTGTTCCGGACCGGATGTTGAAGTTGAGCGAGAAGATCGTGGGTCGCTACCTCCATCAGGAGATGCTGGGAGGGCACTCCATCCAGGGTCATACCGACCTCTTCGCGGTCGAGGGAGGAACGGCAGCCATGGCCTATATCTTCAACTCCCTCAAAGAAAATAAAATCATCAAAGAAGGTGACAAGATCGCTCTGGGCGCGCCTATCTTCACACCCTACATCGAGATCCCCCATCTGAACACCTACCGGCTGGTGGAGGTTGAGGTCAATGCGGACCCGAGCATCGGATATCAGATCCCTGACAACGAGTTGGAAAAGCTGTTAGATCCCGAAGTCAAGGCCTTCTTCCTCGTCAATCCCAGCAATCCTCCCTCGGTGAGGTGCAGCGACGCGGTTCTGGAAAAGATCAGGGAAATCGTAGAAACCAAGCGGCAGGATCTGATTATCTTGACCGACGATGTTTACGGAACTTTTGCGGACAATTTCGTCTCTCTTTACGGCATCTGTCCCCACAATACCATCCTCGTCTATTCCTTCTCCAAATACTTTGGGGCGACGGGATGGCGGTTGGGGGTCATCGCCCTCCACGAGGACAACGTGATCGATCGGAAAATCCGTGAACTCCCGGAAAATGATCAAAAGGAGTTGGAAGAACGATATTCCTCCATCACCATGAAACCCAGGGAACTGAAGTTCATTGACCGCCTCGTGGCTGACAGCCGCACCGTGGCCCTGAACCATACCGCCGGTCTTTCCACACCGCAGCAGGTTCAGATGGTCCTCTTTTCCCTCTACTGCCTGATGGATGAGGAGGACGCCTACAAAAACGCCACCAAACGGATCGTGCGTCGCCGCTACAACGCCCTCTATGAGGGACTGGGAATTGAGCCACCAACCGATCCCAACGACGTGTATTACTATACTCTCATCGACGCGGAGGTCGTGGGGGAACGGCTTTACGGCCGGGAGTTCGTGGACTGGGCTCTGAAGAAATTCGCGCCCGGGGAGTTCTTGGCCCATCTGGCGGAAGAGGCTCATGTCGTCCTTCTCCCGGGAAAGGGATTCGACGTGGTCCATCCGGCAGCGCGTGTTTCCTTGGCCAACCTGAGAGAGGTCGATTACAGGAAAATCGGCGAAGCGGTACGGCAACTTCTCGACAAATATTACGAAGAGTTCAAGACCTCGAAAGGCTAACCACAGCGGAGGTCCACTGTGAGGATGCTGCATACCCTATTCCAGCACTCCCAGCTAATCCCGCTATTTCTTTCGGTGGCTTTAGGATACGCGATTGGCAAAATAAAAGTAGGAGACTTCCGGTTAGGAGGATTGGCGGGAACCCTGTTTTCCGCCATCCTCATTGGCCAGGTTGGTGTTACTGTTGACCCACTGATCAAATCATTCGCGTTTGCCATATTTATCTATGCCCTGGGCTTTAGCAGCGGCCCCCAGTTTTTCGGAAGTTTGGGGAGAAAAACCATCAAACAGGTACACTTGGCGATTTTTTCGACCCTCGTCATATTTCTCACCATCTGGAGCGTGGCCCACTTGGCTGGGCTGGACAAGGGAACATCTGCGGGCCTGTTGGCGGGGGCCATCACCGAGTCGGCGTGTATCGGAACGGCCGGAGAGGCTCTTCGTCACATTGGATTGTCAATGGACAAGGTCAAACAGATGGAAACAAATATTGCGGTTACTTATGCGGTCACCTATCTGTTCGGTTTACTCCTCGTTGTCTTTTTTTCGAGCCGGATTGCTCCCCGGCTCATGGGGGTAGATCTCCGACAAGAATCCAAAAAACTTGAGGAGGAACTTGGAGCCGAAACAGGCTCGCTCGACCCGGGTCAGTGGTATACCTTCGAAAAGATTATTTCCCGCGTTTATACCGTTACTTCCAAAGGGAAAGGAAACGGAATGACTGTCGGTGATTTCGAAACATCCCACGATGGAAACGTGGCAATCCGGCGTCTTTACCGGGGAGGTGAGGAAAAAGACCTTATCCCGGATTTTATCCTCAGGGAAGGCGACCGCGTAGCCATTACGGGGAAACGGGAAGCCGTCGTCCGGGCCGGAAAGACCATAGGAGATGAATCCGGCGATTTTACGGGAATGAGTTTTATTCAGGAAATCCGGGACGTTGTTGTTACCCGCAAGAATCTTACCGGAATGACCTTGAGAGATTTGAGAGACATGATTGATCCGGGCGAGCGGCACGGCGTGTATGCCGTCAAACTGACAAGATCGGACAAACAAATCAAGATGCGACCGGGAACGGAGCTACAAGTGGGAGATGTTCTAACCCTGATCGGGCCTCCGGAAAAAGTGAAAAGCGCCGCCCATGCCATCGGCTACCTAATCGAACCATCGGACAAGGTGGATTACATCTATCTGGGGCTTGGAATCATCGTGGGAATCCTCCTTGGCATGATCGAGGTCCCCATCGCGGGCTCTCCCATTTCACTTGGAATTGGGGGAGGATGCCTCATTTCGGGTCTCTTCTTTGGTTGGCTGCGCTCAAGGTATCCTATCTTTGGGAGCCTACCACCAGCCACCTCTTCACACATGCGGGATTTTGGGCTGGCCGTATTTATCGCCTGCATAGGGCTTGCGGCAGGAACACAAGCGTTTACCATGATAAAGGAACGTGGGCTACTACTTCCCTTTTTGGCGATTGGCGTGGTCATGATTCCCCTGATAGTCTCGACCTTTTACGCCCGATACGTGCTGAAAATGAACCCGGTCATCATTTGTGGGGCTCTGGCGGGCTTGTTGACTTGCACGCCGGCTCTAAATGCCGTTGTTACGTCGGCTGACAGCGAGACTCCGGTGTTGGGATATACGGTTCCCTACGCTATCGCCAACGTTTTGCTAACCCTGTTGGGACCCGTGATTGTATTTGCTGTCTGAAAAGCGGAGCTCTAAAATCTTAAAAAAGGAGTTTTTCGATGAAAAAAATAATCCTGGTTTTCTTGGTAATGACATTCGCTATTGGCGTGATACTTGTTGCCATGCCTGGGACTTCTCATGCGGGGAAAATCGAAGCCCCCAAAGGTGAAGTAGCCATCGGTGCTGCGAAAAAGTTCGTTCTCTACGGATATATTAAATTCCGGGTAGGGCTTTCGGATAAATGGGATGATGGATCTGGAGGCGCTTTTGACCCCAGACGGATACCTCTCGACAACACAACCGCGGGGGAAAATGCGAAGCTCAGCTTCAATGCCCGGGAAACGCGATTCGGATTTAGGCTGACAGGAGATACGTTTAGCGGTTGGAAGACCGGAGGCAAGATGGAATTCGATATGTACAGCGGTGACAGCAATCACGACAATGAGGCTCCACGTATGCGGATCGGAGAAATCTATCTAACAAAGAACAACACAAAGATTACCCTGGGAAAGGGCTGGGCCATGTTTGGAACCCGGCGGGGTCCGACAGTAGAAAACTTCAACTCCATGTTGGGACACGGTTTCCGCCGAGGCCTGCGTTTCGACATCGCGCAAAAGTTTCCCTCAGGCAACAACACCTTCGGAGCCGAGCTGATGGTCATGACGTATGATGACGATAACGGATTCAACACAGAAAATCTCGGGTTTCCTTACACCAGCATCGAGCTTTCCATGGTGAGCAAGTCCCTTGGATACGCGGGGGGAAAACCACTTGGATTATGGCTGCAGGGGATCTACGGCAACATGGCCGAACCGGGTGATATCTACGAGAATGGCATTAAGGTAAGAAGCGGCAAAGATTACGACGTCTACGGCGGTGAGCTGGACTGGTATTTTCCTATCCTGTCATCAAAAAATCGTGCCCAAAAATGTGGAAACCTGGCCTTTTCCGGGGCGGTCTGGATGGGACAGGCCCTGGGGAATGCTTGTAAGCTCGACATGAATTACACCATTGCCACAAAACCAAGCGGCGGTTTGGACGAGGTAGGCGGTTGGGGAGGCTGGACCGGGCTGACCTACTGGATTACCGAAAACGTCTGGGCCAGTGTGTTCGTCGGATACGAATCCATCGATGACAAAGATTACTATCCCCGCGACTGGATCAATGACGGTACGGAAATTACAGGGAACATCTTCTGGCAGCCTTGCCGCAGCCTCGTGTTCTGTATCGAATACGCCTACATCAAAAACAACTACATCGGCACGGATGAGTATGGAAACGATGACGTCACGTTCAATTCCCTGGCTTTGGCCGCCTACTACTACTTTTGAAACACATAAAACAAGTAACCTTTAACAAAATTTACGAAGGAGAAAAAATGAGGAAAAAGATGAAAATGATATTTGGACTAATAGCCCTGCTGGCGGTTTTAGCAACTGTGGTCGCTATTCCCACCTCTCTCTTGGCCGGGGAAAAAGAAACCGCCATCGGTGAGGCGGGGGTTGCGGTCGTAACCATCGTCAAGATCGACAAGAAAACTCGCGAGATAACCGTCCGCAGCGAAGAAGGTGAAAAAGCCACCTTTGTTGCAGGTCCAGAAGTTCGAAACTTCGATCAGCTCAAGCGGGGAGACCTGATTCTTACAGAGTTCTACGGAGCCCTTGCCATCGCCCTCGCTCCCAAAGGAAGCGGATTGAAAGAACGAGTGGATGAAATTGCAGTCGCACGAGCCAAAAAAGGGGGAAAACCCGGCGTCGTTATCCGTCAGATAACTACGGCCTCCGGCGTGGTTAAATCCGTCGACCCCAAAAAGAGACTCGTTACCGTTGAAGGAGTACAAAAGACCCTGACGCTGAAAGTCGCCGACGACGTCGATATCTCCAAGGTCAAGGCCGGGGATCCAGTTGAAGCGGCGTTTGTCATGTATTACGCGATAAAGGTGGAACCGGCCCCTAAGGTCTCTGGAACCATCGAGTTCAAGACCCGGGCGGTGGCAATCGGCGTGGGTTACGAGTGGGGGAAAGGGACCTTGAAGATGTACGACGGATCCGTGCACACCTTCAAAGTCAAAGGTGTTTCCGTGGTGGATATCGGTGTATCAGAGGTAAAGGCAACCGGCAAGGTGTATCATTTAGTAGAACCCAAAGACATGGAGGGAAAATATCTTGCAGGCGCGGCAGGCATCACAATATACAGGGGTGGTTCGGCCGTGGCCATGCAAAACGGAAACGGGGTTGTTATACACCTCAAATCCAAGCAGAAAGGCATCAAATTTACCCTGGCCCCGCAGGGTTTGTATATCTCGGACATGAAGTAGTTCAAACTTTCCTGCTTAACTCATGGGTCATTCGTGCCAAAAGCGCGAATGGCCCATTTTTCCGATTCTAACCGCAACGCCCCCCGATTTCCCTTCCTTGACTCGACGGGTTTTCTCCTGCTAAATTTGTCGGGATGCGAAAGAGAATTCTGTTTTCTGAAGGTGTACTGCCATGACGAGGGAAACCCCTTCTCAGTTCCTTCAGATCAAATTGCGACGCCCACAGGTTCCCAAAACTCTTGTGCCCCGAACGGCCTTGCTGGAAGTATTGGAGACCAACATCGAAAGACCCCTTACGATGATCTCGGCACCGGCGGGTTACGGCAAATCGGTCTTATTGAGCAGCTGGCTGGAGGGAAGTCGCTTCCCATCCGCCTGGATTTCATTGGACCACCATGATAATGACTTCCGGACGTTTGTCACCTATTTTCTGGCGTCCCTGCGCGGCCTGTACCCAAACCTTGGGAAGGAGGTCCAGGCGCTGCTGCAAACTCCCAGGTTTCCTCCTCCCCATGTCATCGCTCACAGTTTGATGAACGATTTGGAACGGACAAAGGGCCGATTCGTTCTGGCTATGGACGATTATCACTTTATCCATGAGAAGCGCATCCACGACCTGTTGGCAGAATTCCTCAGATATCCCCCCTCCTCACTACATCTGGCCATTGCCAGCCGGGTAGATCCTCCTTTGCCGCTGGCCACCCTTCGCGCCAAAGGCCAGCTAACCGAGATTCGTGTCCCGGATCTGCGTTTTTCGGAAAAGGAAACCGCTGACTTTCTTTATAAGGCAACGGGAGAAACGGTCGAAGAAGGGGTGGCGAGAAAACTGGCAGAAAAGACAGAGGGCTGGGTGACAGGCCTGAGCCTGGCCTGCTTGTCATCAGAGCGTCTGAAGGATCTGAACCGGATCATTGAAAATCTGCCGGAGAAGAGTTCCCATGTCACCCGATATCTCTTCGACGAGATCCTTTCCCACCAGCCGGACGAGATCCAGGACTACCTGCTTGCAACATCTATCCTGGACCGATTTAACGCGGAATTATGCGAAGCCGTTTGCACTCCCTACTCTTACCCTTTTGCTTTCCGGATGGGAGGCCAGGCATTTATGGCATGGCTGGAGAGTTCCAATCTGTTCGTTATCCCTCTGGATAAAGGCAAGGGATGGGTCCGTTATCATCATCTCTTCCAGGAATTTCTGCGATGGCAGCTGAAAAAGCGGGTGGGGAGTCAAGAGCTATCGGCACTGTATAAACGTGCCAGCGACTGGTTCGCCGAAAACGGGTTCCTCGATGAAGCCATAGAGTACGCGCTCCGAGCGGGAGATTTGACGGCCATCGCGCAACTGATCGAAGAGAACCGCTATCACCTGATGAACGAAGACCGATGGTATGATCTGGAGCGGTGGTTGTCCCAAGTTCCCGAGGAATTGATCCATCAACGCCTGGATTTGTTGTTGGTGAGGATATGGGTTCTGTTTCTTCAATTCTCCCTTATGGATATCGTTCCCCTGCTGGAAAAGGCCGAGGCGCTTCTTGGGCGCGACCCGGCGTTAGGTGGGGAAGGCGAGATCGCGTTCTTCAAGGGGTTGCTCCTGTTCTGGGAAGGAGAGCTGGAAGAATGCCTTAAACACCTCAAGCGCGCTCTGGATCTGCTCCCCGATGCAAAGATCAGGGCGAAGATGGCAGTTTATACCCACTTAGCATTAGCCAGCCAACTGATAGGGCGAGGGAACGAGGTAATCCAGTCGTATCGGAAAAACCTTCATAGCATCACACTGGACCACCGAACCCGATTCTGCCTGATGTCTTCCATAATCTTTGCTTATATGCTTTCGGGAGAGTTGATGAAAGCGGAGGAGCTCGTTTATCGGGTAAATGATTTGAGCAAAGAGGTCCGGAACCCCTATTTAGAAGCCTGGATGTCCTATTTTGAGGGGATGATCCATTACCATTGGAACGACCTGAATGCCGCCGTGAAACACTTCGAGGAGGCTATTAAAAAAAGATACTACATGGATGCCTTTTCTGACATCGAGTGTTACGCGGGCTTGATCTTTTCTTACCAGGGAATGGGACGGACCGATGACGCCTTACAAGCCATGGAGGAAATGATGGCCTACGCCCGTGAGAGCGAGAACCCATACTCACTCTTCCGCGCCCGCTCCGTCCAGGCACGGCTGTGGCTGTTACGAAATGACCTGGCATCCGCCATCCGGTGGCTGGCGTCCGCGGATTTTTCAATAGAAAGAAAGATCATGCTTTTCTGGCTGGATGAGCCACGGATCACACGCTGTCGGGTCCAGATCGCCGCGGGAACGGAGGCGGGCCTGAATAACTCGGAAGAGAATTTGAAAGCTTACCTGAAGGAGGCGCATCTGGCCCACAACGTTCCCCGTTTGATTGAATTGTGGCTGCTGAGCGCCGTGGTTGCACAAAAACGGGGGCGTGTGAATGAAGCTCTGTCTGCCTTAAGGAGGGCTGTTGCCTTGGCCCTTCCGGGAGGGTATGTTCGATCCTTCGTTGAATTGGAGCCGGAATTACGGGTTCTGCTGGAGCAGACTACCCCTTCCATGAGAGAAGAGGAATTCTATACCTGGATTCAGTCAGCGTGGAATAGGGGGGGAAATGAAACCCTCCTGGAAGGGACAAAGGAATCCCCGCCCCAGGTCCGCAATCAGGCGCTTCCCGATCCCTTGAGCAATCGCGAAATAGAAATTCTGTCCCTGCTCGCGGAGGGATTGCGAAACAAGGAAATCGCCAACCAGCTTTTCATCTCTCTTGAAACCGTAAAAAAACACGTAAGCCATATTATCCGTAAGTTGAACGCACACAACCGTCAAGAAGCCGTTTCAAACGCGTTCAAGTCAGGAATCCTCTAAACAACGACAGAGGCCTCCCCGCTTTTTCCGGAAATTGCCGAGAATACCTCCTTTTTCCCCCTTTTGAGGAATAGCGTTTTTCGCATTTTAAACTAAAATAATTTTCAATAGCAATATGAAAACCAGGAGCCTCACGTGCATGCATCCAAGCCCGTTCCTTTTCCTATGGACACACCCGCAACCTATCGAATTCGAGTTCGAGGCACCCTCGATCCCGCCTGGCTTGATTCCTTCTGCGGGTTAAGGATTCTATCGTCCGCACAGGAAAGGGACGTCACAATCCTGACCGGTACACTTCCGGATCAGGCTGCGCTTCTTGGGGTATTGAATGCCTTGTACGACTTGCAGGTTCCCCTGCTTTCCATCGTAAACATCGACGAAGAGGAAAAATGACATCATTGCCCAGGATCATCGTTGGGGAGAAACAAAACAAGCAGGAAATTCATCATTAAAAATAAGGAGAGAAGTCGTGACGAAAGAACATGTCGTAGTAACAGGCGGCTCCGGTCTGCTCGGGGCCATGATGGTTCATCTCTTAATCGAAGAAGAAGGTGTCAGGCCGGTGGTCATGGACATCAACCCGGATCCCAAGCGGCTTGAGGATGTAAAAGACCGTATTGAATATGTCCAGGGCGATATATCCGATGCCGATCATTTGAATGATACCTTCGGCAGATTTAAACCCACAAGGATTTATCACCTGGCCGTATTGCCGGGCGATCTGTGTGAGAAAGACCCCCTTCAGGCAGTGAAAGTCAACGTTAATGGATTCATGAATCTCATGGAAGCCGCACGCGCCAACGGGGCGCAGCAGGTTCTGTTCTCCAGCTCGGGAACCACGTATGGGGAGGATCTGAAGCCCGGCGTCATGCTCACCGACAAGACCCTCCAGCGCCCGGCCTCGTTTTACGGCATTACCAAGGTCTTTGCCGAAAGCGTTGGACGCTGGTACCGAAAAAAACACGATTTCGATTACCGTGGGATTCATTATCCCGCCATCGTCGGTCCGGGTTTGCGCGCGGCCGGGGTCGTAACCTTTGTTTCAGCCATGATCGAAATGCCCGCGAAAGGGGAGCCTTACACGATTCCCGTGGGGAAAGATATCCGCCTGTCCCTGGTCTACGTGGAAGACGCCGCTCGTGCCTTGATTCAGCTCGGCAAGGCACCAAAAGAGAATATCAGGACCATCAATTATTTCATCAACGGGGTACAGAACCCCCTGCCCAACGTGGGTGAGATGGTTGAAATGGTAAAGCAGAAAATTCCCGGTGCACAAATCGACTATGACGTGAATGAAGAGTGGGACAAACTGCTCAAATCGGCGTCCCATCCGGTCGATGATACCAGCGCGGTCAAGGAATGGAACTGGAAACCGAAATACAACACCTGGGATAAGGTGATCGAGGCGTATCTTTCGGCATTAAAAGAGTAAAACATACGCCCCAACCCATTCGCCGGACGGATAGGGTTGACTGAAAGGAGAAGAGATCATGGGAACAAAGAAAAAAGACGGGATGGAGCGGCGGGATTTTTTAAAGACCTCCATGCTCGCTGCTGGGATAGGGGTTGCCTCGATGTTGCCCGGCGAGGTCTCCGCGAAAGAGACAGGCCAAAAGGGAATAAAGGTCCAGGGAAAAAAGCGGCGGGTCAAAGTCATTGACTTCCGATGCCGCCCGCCCCTCAAATCATTCGGCGGCCTTTTCAAGATGCGTTTGGGATATATCGCCAAACGTCCGACGGTTCTTGCCAATCCCGCAACCCACGGGAAGGTCCCCCAGTCCGTCAAGATGTTCGGAAAGCCGGGGGCCATGGAGCAGTGGTGGAAGGAAATCGACGACGCCGGTATCGACGCCGTGGTCGTTGCCGGGCGTTACATGAAGGGACAGCCGGATATGAGCATGGGGTATCAGGACCTTCTGAAATACGAGAAAAAGTATCTCGGACGTTTCTATGGGATCGCCCCGATCAACATCGATGAATCGATCACCAAATCGATCAAAGAGCTGGAAGCGGCCCTGCAAGCGGGAATGCGGGGAGCGACCATAGAACCAGGATACCGCATCATCGGGGGGCCTACCACTTTGGATAATGCCGATTTCTTTCCTATTTATGAAATCATGCAGGCCAGCGGCAAACCTCTGCAGGTCCAGACGGGCGCCTTTGCCGCACCCGACAACTGGAATCTGCCCAATGAGATCTGGCGCATGGACAGCGTGATGAAAAAGTTCCCGAAGCTCAAGCTGGTCCTGGGACACGGAGGATATCCCCGTATCACAGAGGCCCTTGCCCTTGCCCTGAAATGGCCGAGCGTTACCCTCAGCTCAGACGTCTACACCTTCTGGCCCGGCGGACAGCTCTACCAGCAGAATATCGAACTTCTGCAGGATCAATTCGTTTACGGTTCCGCGTACCCGTTCGGAAACTTCGATACAACCCTGGAACAGACCCTGGCCATTCCTCTCAGCGACAAGGTCATGGAGAAATACCTCTATCTGAACGCCAAACGCCTCCTGAACCTGGCATAAAAGGCAGCGAACGACTAAATAAGGAAAATAAATATGAAAGCCTATCGAATGTTGCAGTGGAAACAGCCGGCAGAACTCGTGGATATTCCTGTCCCGGAGCCGGGATCGGGGATGGTTCGCCTGAAGGTTGCCGGCAACGGCATCTGCGCGTCGGACCTCCACCTGATGCACGAGTGGACGGAAAGCCCCTCCCATCTGAAAATAGAACTGCCCATGACCATCGGTCACGAGGTCGGTGGATGGGTGGATAAACTGGGTGCCGGTGTCTCCGGTTTCGAGCCCGGACAGCCGGTGGTGGTAACCCTGGCCGGCTGCGGCCACTGCCGTTACTGCGCACAGGGATGGAACAACTACTGCCTGAACAAGGGGAAACAGGTCGGTATGGGGCTGGACGGAGGCCTGGCCGAGTATGTTGTGGCACCAGCAGGTGCCCTGGTGCCGGTTTCCTCCATGGATCCAGCCGAGGCGGCCCCTCTCACCGACGCGGGGTTGAGCTCCTACCATGCCGTCAAAAGGGTAGCTTCCCTCCTTGCCGGCGGGACGACCGTGGCCGTCATCGGCGTGGGAGGTCTGGGACACCTGGCGATTCAGGAGCTCAAGGCCATCACACCGGCCCGGGTCATCGCCTACGACCTGAACGAAAGGTCTCTGGAACTGGCCAGAGAGGTGGGGGCCGATGTCTGCCTGAAGTCGGAGGAACCCCTAATGGAGCCTATGAGTGTGGAGGCGGTACTCGACTTCGTCGGGGCGGGGGCTACCATTGCCCAAGCGTCAAAGATGATCCGTCCCCTGGGTCATATTGTGGTGGTGGGCCGCGGCCCGGGTGCCTTCGAGTTTAAACACAATGCCATGCCCTACGGAGCCATTCTCAGTACTACCTTCGGCGGGTCGAAACTTGAACTGATGGAACTGATCGGCCTGGCGGAATCAGGATATATCAAACCCCATATCACCCGGTTCAGCCTCGACGATGTGGGAAAGGCCTATGAGATGCTCGAGAAAGGTGAGATCCAGGGAAGAGGCGTCATTATTCCGTCATGACAGAAGAAGCAATCCCTTCGGACCGAAAATCCCGGGAATTGGGAACATAATGAATCAAATATCCTGAAGAAAAAGGAGAAGGTTATGAGTAAAAGATATTTAGTTGTTGGAGGTGTGGCGGGCGGTGCTTCGGCTGCCGCGAGATTGAGGCGCCTAAGCGAGGAAGACCAGATCATCGTATTTGAAAAGGGGCCGCATGTCTCTTTTTCCAACTGCTGTCTCCCCTATTACCTGGGAGGAACGGTCAAACGCGCGGAAGACTTGGTGTTGATGACACCGGAAAAGTTTGCCAGCCAGTACAACATCGATGCCCGCGTCAATCATGAGGTCATCGAAATCGACCGTGAGAAGAAAGAGGTGGAGGTCAAGAATCACATCACCGGCGAAACCTATCGCGAGTCTTATGACAAGCTGATTCTTTCTCCCGGGGCACGCGCCATTGTGCCGCCTATCCCCGGCATCGAGAAGGCGAATGTCTTCACGGTCCGTAACGTGGTGGACATCGAACGCCTACACAAGGCGATCGAAGATATCAACCCGTCCCGCATCAGTGTGGTGGGGGGTGGTTTCATCGGAATTGAGGTGGCGGAAAACCTGGTGGATGCCGGGCATAAAGTCTCGCTCATCGAGGCACTGCCTCAGGTTCTCAGTCAGTTCGATTACGACATGGTGCAGATTCTGCACAAGGAGCTGATGGACCAGGGCGTCGATCTGCACGTTGACGACCGCGTTGCCGCCTTCGATACCAATGAGGTTATTCTGGATTCCGGGACAAAAATCACCTCGGAGATCGTTGTCCTGAGCATCGGGGTAACCCCCGAAAACGAACTGGCGAAAAAGGCCGGTCTGGAGGTTGCGAAAAACGGATGCATTCATGTCGACCACAACTACATGACCAACGATCCCGACATCTACGCGGTCGGTGATGCTATCGAGGTGTACAACCCGATTATGCGAGGTTACACTAATCTGGCCCTTGCAGGTCCGGCGCAGCGCCAAGCACGCGCCGTCGCCAGTCACATTCACAATCAACCGGTTACCTATCATGGGTTCATCGGCTCATCGGTCGTCAAGGTATTCAACTATAATGCCGCGGCAACCGGCCTGAACGAACGTTCGGCGATTCAACTGGGTATCAACTGCGAAAGCGTCAAGATTGTTCCGAAGGACAAGGTGGGTCTCATGCCAGACGCGGAAGAGCTGCACTTCAAGCTGGTGTTCGAAAAACCCACAGGCCGTCTCATCGGCGCCCAGGCCATCGGCCGAGGGAATGTGGACAAACGGATCGATGTGGTCGCCTCCGCGATCACCGCCCGGGAGACCGTTGAGTTCCTGAAAGACGTGGAACTTTGCTATGCGCCGCCGTTCGGCAGTGCCAAGGACGTCGTGAACATGGCCGGCTACGTGGCCTCCAACATCCTTAACAAGGTATTCAAACATGTCCCCATCGAGAAAATACGAGGGCTGGTTGAGGAGGGGGCCTTCATTATGGATGTCCGGGAAAAACATGAGTGGGATGCCGGCCATATCATCGGAGCCAGGCATATCCCGCTTTCCGAATACAGGAAACGCCTGGACGAGATTCCACGGGATAAGCCCGTCTATATTCACTGCCGCTCGGGACAGCGTTCCTACAATGCCGTCAGGGCCCTGCAACATCTTGGTTATACCGAGGTTTATAACGTGTCCGGCGGTTACATCGATTTGTGTTTCAACGAATACTTCAATGACAAGATGCGGGGCCGCAAGCCTATCGTCACAAAATACGACTTCACTTAACCCATCAACTCACAGGAGAAGGGAACCAGGTGAATATGATTGAAATATTAAAACTCGTGATCCGTACATCTGTTTTGGTTTTTGTCGTCGGCAGCATGTTTGCCCTGGGGATGAGTCTTACCATAAAACAGATTGTCGATCCGCTGAGAAACCCGAGCCGGGTCGTTCTTGCCCTCCTGGCCAACTTTCTGCTGGTCCCGACAGTGACCTACGGCATTCTACAGATGATCCCCGTGGACGAGGGCGTGCGGATCGCTCTTGTCCTGCTGGCGGTTGCGGCCGGCGCACCGTTTCTCCCCAAACTGGGCCAAGTCTCCAAGGGGGATATCGCCTTCTCGGTGGGATTGATGTTGCTGCTGATGGTGGGAACCATCGTCTATATGCCCCTGGTGTTGCCCTTTATGCTGGAGGAAGTGAACGTTGACGCGGTCAAGATCGCCCAATCCCTGGTGACGATGATGCTGATCCCCCTCGCAATAGGTCTTGGGTTGCGCGCGTGGGCCGCCGGATTTTCCGGCAAGGTGACCCCCTGGATTGTGAAATTGTCCAATCTGGCACTGGTAGTTCTTGTCGTTCTGCTGGTTGTGCTGAATATCAAGGAAATCCTTTCCATGATGGTTACCGGGGACGGACTGGCCATCCTGGTGTTCATCGTGGCGTCTCTTGTTTGCGGTTTCGCGCTGGGAGGAAAAAAGGCCCCCATCCGCAATGTGATGGGACTGGGAACCGGGCAGCGCAATATTTCCGCGGCATTGATCGTCGCGGGGCAGAACTTTAAAGATCCGCAAGTGCTGGTCACCCTGGTTGTGACGGCCATTGTCGGGTTGCTGGTCTTCATGCCGCTGGCGGCCTGGCTTGGAAGGCACTCTCCAAGGGGAAACATCTCCTGATTGCGGGATGGCCGGAGTGGCCGTCATCGCCAAAGGAGTTTCGCTGCTTAACAAACTCACAGCCTCTCGTTTTCTTCCCCCCGGAGAATTGGTAATCCCCTCCGTTTTTTGGTATTAATAACAAATCTTTATCGTAAAGAAGCAGTGCATTTTTTTGCTACGGTCTTTTCAACATTTTCGACAAGGTCTCCCCTTTGGGAAAGATGGCACTTTTTCCGCAGCCCTCGTGACAATCAACTGGGAAAGCAAAATATGAGAAAGGAAGTAGAGAATGGGTATGACAGCACTTAAACGGATGATTTTATTTTCAGCGGCAATCTCTATTATTACGGGGACTTTGAATACTCCCGTGAACGCCAAAGTCAGCGATAATGATGTGAAGAGGATCGCGTTGCAGGCGTATCTCTACACCTATCCCCTGGTCCTGATGGACGTGACGCGCAGGCAGATGACAAACGCGCCGGCGGGCAAACACCTCGGCCAAGGTCCCATGATGCAGTTCACCCACATGAGGAAGTTCCCACCGGCGGATTTCAAGGAGGTGGTACGTCCCAATTTCGATACCCTCTATTCATTAGCATGGCTGGACCTGAGAAAAGAGCCGGTCATCCTCTCGGTTCCCGAGGTGAAGGACCGGTTCTATATGCTGCCTCTACTCGACATGTGGACGGATGTCTTCGCCGTGATCGGAACTTACGGGACGGGAACAAAGGCGGGTCACTATGCCATAGCCTTGCCGGACTGGAAGGGAAAGCTCCCGAGCGGCGTGGTGCGGATCAACGTCCCGACACCATTCGTCTGGGTGCTGGGAAGGACACAAACCAACGGTTCCAAGGATTATAACTACATCCATAAAATCCAGGACGGCTATAAACTTACCCCGCTCTCGTCATGGGGCAAGCAATACACACCGGCTCCGTTCAAGAAGGACCCCACGGTCGATGACAAGACCCCGCCCCTGCGCCAGGTGGCCAACATGTCAGGCAGGGAATATTTCACCTACGCCATGAAGCTCATGGCCATTCATCCGCCGCACATCACCGATATGGTCATGGTCAGCCGGATGAAACGGATCGGGCTGACACCGGGAAAATTCGATTTCGACAAGCTGTCGAAAGAGACACAGGAGACGTTGAACCACGCGGCCAAAAACGCGCAGAACGAGATGAAGAAATACATGCCGAAGCTGGGCGAAAACGTCAACGGCTGGCAGGTCATCATCAAGAGTATCGGGGTTTACGGCAACGACTACCTTCAGAGGGCCACCATCGCCCTCGTCGGTTTGGGAGCCAATCCTTACGGACAGGCGATCTACCCCCTTAACCTGACCGACGCCAACGGCAAGGTCCCCCAGGGCGGCAGGAAATATGTGCTCCATTTCGATAAGAACGAAATCCCGCCGGTGGACGCCTTCTGGTCACTGACCATGTATGACGCGGAGGGATTTCAGGTGGCCAACAAACTGAACCGGTTCGCCATCGGCGACAGGGATAAACTCAAATACAACAAGGACGGCTCTCTGGATATCTACATCCAGCCCACATCCCCGGGAAAGGACAAGGTATCCAACTGGCTCCCCTCCCCTGCCAAGGGAAACCTCGGCATGACACTCAGGCTCTACGCCCCACGCCAGTCCGTTCTCGACGGAACATGGAAGCCCCCCGTGGTCAAGGAAGTCCGCTAAACCTTCGGGGATCCGTAAAATCAGACGAGACTGACAACCCGTTCAAAAGAGCTTTTGTATGTCTTGACCAAGAGGGATGTCCTTTGAGGGGCGGGAACGGGGTGATCATTGACATGAAAAACGACTGGCAAAGAAACTCTGTCTCCCAATAAAAATAGTTTCTGGGGAATCCAAGCTGGGGTGAGCTTTTTCAAAACGGAACTTATGAGCTATTATTAAAATCATGGGATTTATTTCTCCATACCCTGTATCACACAACAAACCGAGCATCCTTTGCCTTGTATTCCTCTTTTTTATCCTTATCTTGGGAGTTCCCCCCCATGCGGAGGGTGAGGAAAACCCCTCATCTCTTGGCAACACGCAAAACGAACTGAATCTATTCTGGACCCATCTCTACTGGAAAGACGGCCTCCACATCGACGGGAAATACAAGAATTTCAAATTCAGGATCGGGGGAATCATCATGTTGGATATGGGGAACCTGAACGCCGGGAGCAAAATAAACCATACCTTTCCCCATTTTGAAGACAAAAACGGCAACCTTCGGAAGCTCATCCTGGAATTGAACGGCGTCTTGTTTGATACCGTCGAAACGAAATTCCAGATTGATTTTGCCAACATCAACGAAATCAAGGACAACTGGTTTCGCTTCCTGAATGTTCCTATCCTCAAACGCTTCAAGTTTGGACACATGAAGGAGCCTTTTTCCTTAGAAGCCTTAACCAGCGGTTCGGATTTGACCTTCATGGAAAGAGCCCTGCCCGTCATGGCCTTTTCCTCCAGCAGAAACATCGGTATCCGCTATGACGACTTAGGCCGCGAGGGAGAGCTCACCTGGGCCGTCGGTGCTTTTTTGAACACGGGATCTTTCAGCAATATCGGAACCGCGTCGGATCAAATCAAACAACGCAGTGGATGGGACATAACTGGCCGAATCACCTATCACATCAACATAGAAAAAAAGGAAAGAGACTTTTTTCATTTTGGGGTTTCTTATACCCATCGGTTTCTCGACAGAGGAAAGGACGAGAACGAGATCAAATTCAGTTCATTGCCGGAAAGCTATCTGACCAATACCCGCCTGTTGGACACGGGTAAATTTTCGTTGAAACACCTGGATGCCATCGACGGAGAGTTCGCTTATGTTTCTGGCCCCTTCTCTATCCAGAGCGAGATATTCAATGTTTTCCTGAATTCAGAAACAAAGGGACGTCCCCACTTCTGGGGGGGATATGTCTATGGAAGCTATTTCCTGACGGGGGAAACACGTCCCTATGACAAGACCCATGGTATTTTTTCAAATGTAAAGCCCATCCACCCTTTTCGCCCATTCGTGGGACAATGGGGAGCATTTGAGGTGGCCCTGCGTGTTTCTTACGCGGACTTGAACGGTTCGGGCATACGAGGCGGCAGAGAACGAAATCTCTCTGCGGGGCTAAACTGGTACCTCTTCCCACAAACACGTGTGATGTTCAATTATATCTATGCGGATCTCCTGGAAAGCGATGCTCCCCGTGTTCGAAACGGACATGCGGATATCCTTATGCTCCGCCTCCAATTTGGGTTTTAGGCTCGAGAACCGGGGAGAAAACATCCCGACACGGAGTGATTGACATCCGTTAACGTAGAAAGATCTCCAACCGATTCCGGCGGTTTCGAGAGACCTTACTTCAACGCGTACACCACCGGCACCCTCACCCACATCTCGACGGCTTTACCGTTCAGCTTCCCCGGCTTAAAAAACCATTTCCTCACCGCTTTCATGGCGGCATGATCCAGAATCGATGATCCACTCGACCGCTCCAACGCAACCTTCAAGGGACGTCCTGTCTTGCTGACAAGAACCTTAAGGATCACCTTCCCCTCGATCCCCCGCCGCCGGGCGAGAATGGGGTATATCAAGGCGGGATTCTTCCCATAATCAGGATAGGCCAACTCTCGCTTTGGTGGGGCAGGCGGCGCGGGCGGTCCCGGCGTGGTGGGAGCTTCCGTCGGCTCTGCGGGCGGTGTTGCGACTCGCGGGGTATAGGTCGACGGTACGGCAGACTTCACCGTCCGCTCCACCCACGCTTCTCCCGCCTTTTGGGGCTCAGGCTTGGTTTTCCGCGGAACGGGAGGTAGGGCGGTCTTCTTTTTGACATGGTGAATGGCCTTTTTGGGGGGTTTCTTGACAACCTTCGGCTTGGCCACCTTCTTCGGTTTCTTGGGAACGACCTTCTTGGGGGGAGGCGGAACCTCCGGGAAAAAGCTGGCCGGCTTGATCTGACGGACGTCATAAACTACCTTGACGGGGGCCTTGACACAGAGATGAACGGTGAGTTTCGGGGGGGAAACGGGTTTCAGCTTCCCAAATGAAGGGAAATGATGGACAAAAGCAAAGAGAGCCGCATGAAACCCCACGGCAAAAAGGAAACTAAAAACGAGGGTCCTGCGGTTAGAGTACCATTCCGTTTCATTCATGGCGGGTTTCTAAAACGACGTCCGAAATCCCATGGGTTCGGAGAGTATCCAGAACCTCCATGATTCGTTTGTAAGAAACGGCCCCATCTCCGCTAATAAGGACCGTGATCTTCTTGTTCCCTTTACGGGCCATGAGGATTTCATTAGCTAAATCCCTTAATTCTACCTCCCGTTTGTTGACGAAGATATGTCCCGTTTTGGTTACTGAGATCTGAATGTTCTGGTGCCGCTCCAGGGATGAACTTTTAGCCTCCGGCAAAGTCAGCGGGATGCCGTGATGAATGGTCATGGAAAGCATGGAATAGATGAAAAAGACAAGCAGGGTAAACATCAGGTCCATCAGAGGAGTCATCTCCAGCCGTGCCCCGCGTCTCTCAAATGTCTTGACCTTAACCATCGTCTATCCCTCCCCGATGGGATGAGTCTTTTTCTCAAAACTGCGTTTCTCACCAATCAAAGAGAGGATATTGGCGTTCTTCTCGATCTCTTTGGCGGCATGGTTGACCCTCGAAATGAAATAGTTGTAAAAAATCAGGGTTGGCATGGCAATGGCCAGGCCAAAGGCCGTGGTGATGAGGGCCTGGGCGATCCCGAGAGAGACCACCTGGGGCCGCTCGATCCCCATCTTCCCCAGCATGTCAAAGGAAAAGATGATTCCGGTGACCGTTCCGAAGATTCCCAAGAGGGGAGAAAGGGTAACCAGCGTGTCCAGGATCATCAGGTTCTTACTCATTTCCTTGATAATCCTTTCGGACGCTGCCTCCATGGCTCCTTCCATGGAATAGGCCCGGTGAGCAATTCCGTTGAGGAGGACATAAACGACAAAGTCCCGGCTTTCCTTTCCTTTTTGATAGGCCTCTTCAAACTTCCCCGCGTCACAGAGATCCAGAATAAGGGAAACCAGTTTTTTATCCCTGGACCGGTTGAGACGAAACCAAAAGATCAACCGTTCCACGATGAAGGCAACGGCAAACAGACTACAAATGAGGAGGGGAATCATGACGGGTCCCCCACGCTGGAACAACGAAATCATTTTCTTACTCCCATGAAATTTTTTAATCCATAGCAGAAAAATTCCCGGATTTAAATCGAAACCCGAATCAACCTACTGTCCTCCATCCTGAAGATCTTGTCCGTGGTCTTCTCCAGGACCTCTCGGTGATGGCTGACAACAATATAGGTCTCCACCTTATCTCGGAGGATTTGTTCAATCTTCTCAGTGGCGTTCTCGTCGAGCCCCGCCGTGGGTTCATCCAGCAGGAGAACTTCGGGGCTCATGGCAAACAAGGTAGCAAGGGAAACCAGTTTCTTCTCCCCTCCCGAGAGGTTATAGGTCACACGCTCCTCGAAACCCGCCAGTCCCACCTCCTCAAGGGTCCGCTTCACGATGCGATGGACCTCGTCTTTGGGAATCCTCAGGTTCAAGGGACCGAAGGCCACATCTTCCGCCACCGTGGGGCAGAAGAGCTGATCCTCGGGATCCTGAAAGAGGAGTCCTACCCGCTTCCGAACCTCACGGAAATCCTTCTCCGTCTTCCTGGGAGTTCCGAAAACAACGACTTCCCCCGCATCCGGCTTGATCAATCCCACAATCAAGTGGAGAAGGGTTGTCTTCCCACTCCCGTTGGGGCCCACAATACCCACACGATCACCCTTGTGAAGGTGGAAATTCATGTCTTCAAAGACTTTCAGACCGTTCGGGTATGAGAAGCTCACATCTCTAAGCTCAATCACCGCACAGATCCCCATTGCATGAATGCAAGAAACAAAATAAACAGTCCCATGAAAACCAGGGCGAACAGGTCCCGCTTCCGAAAGGCAAAGTGCTGAAACACCCAGAAGGTGCCGTCGAAACCTCGGCATACCATGGCCTGATAGATCCGTTTCGACCGCTCCGAGCTCTTGAGAAAGAGGGTTCCGATAAGATAGGCATAGGATTTGTAGGTCCTGAGGCTGGTATCTGGTTCGAATCCACGAGCCTTCATGGCGTTGATGATCTTATGATACTCCATGTGAATGACGTGGATGTATCGAAAACTGAAGAAAAAGAGGTGCACGAGCTTATCCGGCACCTTCAAGTGATGCAGCCCGTGAACGAGGCCGAAGACCGTGGAGGTAGACAGCAAGGCCATGGAGGCCAGAACGATAGCATTCGACTTAACAGTAATCTGGACGCAGGCAGCAATCCCCTGCCGGGTTATCTGAAGTCCCCAGAAGGAAAAAAGCGCCGGCCCCGGGAAGGTAAAGGGAAGAAAGATCCAAAGAAAAGCCACGAAGGTGTTCACGACGAGGAGCCGGGTCATAACTTGACGCAGATTTAGACGCGCCAGGAAAACCAGAAAGATGGCAAACGCCATCCCCATCCCAAGCACCACAGGTCTATCCGCCACGGCGAGCACAACGCTGAAACCCAGGGTCACAAGTATCTTGACCCTGGGATCCATCATATGAAAAATACTCCTTCCACGGGCAAAGGGTTCGGCAATCATCTCTTTCGGACCTTCATCATCATCCAGATCCCCATCAGTCCCAAGATCCAGCCGATCCCTCCGACGATATCCGAGAAGGAAACCTTCTCCGCCTCCTGCTTAGCCAGGGCCCGCATAACCGGCTGAATTGCCTTGGCCACCTCGTCGCGAACGATGGACCGTATCTCCTGTTCGGAAATCCCGGCCGCCTTTTCCGGAAAAGCGGCAGGTTTCGGCTGCACCATTTTCTCTGCTACACCCGCGGATTGGGAATCAGAAACAGTGCCCGCGCCTGCCTTTTTCAATTTGAAAATGGTCTCGGCTCGGTGTCCCATGCTGGCAATGAGAACGATTTTCAGCTTTCCTTCCGCCTTTGGCATATCAAATGCGAGGGTTCCTTTTTCATTCGTCCGGCCTGAATAAAGTTTTTTACCACTCGCGTCATATACCTCGACGGCTGCCTGTTTCGTCGGCGTGCCGTCGCTGAAAAACCCCTCAATATGAATCTTGTTCCCCTCTTGATAGGCAAACACGGATATCCGATGGGCCGAGGCAACGATGGGGAAAAGCAAGGTCACAACAATCAGCAACAACCACACCCTCTTCATCATCTCTTTACCTCCAACAGTTCAGGTTTGACCTTACGGAGAAAGGCCACGCAAAATAGGGCAAGCAAACCCTCGATGACCATGACGGGGACATGGGCATAGACAACCATCTTTCCCACCTCTAAAAAAGACTGACCTGTCCAGAAGAGAGCGAAGGCCACAAGAATCGCGGCACCCAAAACCCCGAAGGACCCACAGAGAAAAGCCCCCACCAGGGCGGTTTTTTCGCTTTCGGATCGAACAGCGGGACCGAAGAGATAATAGCCTATCACCGCCGGTAGGGCCATGGTTACGGTATTGACACCAAGCGTGGTCAGCCCCCCGAACTGGAAGAGAATCGCCTGGAAAACCAGGCCCACGAGGATGGCGGGAAAAGCCGCCCATCCGAGTAACAATCCCACCAAACCATTGAGAATCAGGTGAACACTCGTGGGGCCCAAAGGGACATGAATAAGAGAACCAACGAAAAAGGCGGCGGACAGGACCCCAACCTCGGGGATCTTCTCATTCTCGGTCTTCTTGAGCCCGATTGCCACCCCGCCAGCGGCTGCGACGGCCCCTGAAATCAGAACCGGCGCGGATAGTATTCCCTCGGAGATATGCATTTACTTTTTCCTCTCCATATCACGGGTTCGCACCCACAACACCGCGCCGAGCTCGACGGGATACGATTTTCCCTTGTGTTTGATCTTGTCCTTACCCTCGTTCAGGGCCGCGAATCCCCACCATCCGGCAGCGGGCATGGCAAAGGTGAAAACCCCGTTCTGGTCCGTCTTAACCACTTGATTGATGAACGGGTCCGCCGGGGCCTTATACTTTTCTCCCACGTTATTGTATTCAACTTCTACACGACAGAATGGGGCGGGTTTTCCATACAAGAGGACTAAACCACGAAAGACGTTTCCCGTGTAGAGCCCATAGGGACGGCTCAGTGGAATGATCTCCGTGTCAAGTCCAACCTTTGCGTCCCACCCTTCCTCCATGCCGTAACCATTGACGATGACTTTGGTATAATGGATGATAAACTTTCCCTCCGCCGGTTCGAAGTAGGGCTGGGGCTGATCGAAGAAGACGTAGTCCCCCGGTCGTTTCAAACGGTAGACCGCCTTCCACGCCTGGTGCCCCTGGATCTTGATCGGCTTCAGCAGTGGGAGGAGATTCTCGATCTTGCCACCACGAATCTTGGCCCCAAAATGAACCGGTTTGGCCATGTCCATCCAGTTTCGCTCGAAAGGGTGGGCAAACATTATAGTCAGAGAAATCTCTCCACCCTGGGTTTGCGTCACGATTTCTGTGGAAGGAATGATCATGCCGAAATGGGCGTGGGCCTTGAGGGGAACCCCAAGAAAAAATACCGAAATGAGAAAACCAAGCGCGAAAGATTTCAATATCTTCATCACGAACCTCCCTGAAATAAAAGTCTACCCGCACACACCTGTGCTTACGGGCCAGCTTGTTATCGAGATCTTCGTGATCTGATTATTTATAAAGGCTATTTTTATCGATGCAAATACGTGGGGTCTTCAGACTCCATCACGGCTTCTTGCGGTCCTTCATTTCGCACATGGGGACAGATTTGTCAAGCGTTAGGCAGTTCTCTACTCTATTGCGCGGTGTTTGTCGACCAGATAGGTTTCTTACCATCTTTGGTGTAGATAACGACATTCCCATCATCCTGAACAACGAGAAAGGCTCCAGGATGGCCGCCCGTTCCGGTGGACCAGCTCGCGTGACGATGCAGATACAGAACAAGGTTTCCATCGTGCTGCATGATGAGTTTGGTCACATTGTATTTTGACGTGCCCGATGACCACAGAACCTTCTTCTTTCCATTCTTCTCCACCTTGCGGAGCACAATATTCCCGTCCGTCTGTAACATGAAAATGTATTTCCCATTGTGTGAAACAAGAATATTTCCGGGTGTCATGTATTCACCAGGGTTCAACCTGTCCCCCTTCGCGAGCGCCGAAGCCGTAAAACTGACGACAAACACCAGAACCCAAAAACCTAAAAGACAATACCTTTTCACAACTTTCCTCCCTAACTACCCCTATCAATCAATTGATTGATAGGAAAATTGGATTAGGAAACGAAAGCCACCCAGCTCACTGGGCAGTATTCGTTGACCACAGGGGCTTGTTATTTTTTGAATAGACGACAGCATTACCATCATTCTGAAGGACAAAATAAGCCCCTGAGTGCCCATTCGTTTCCGTTGACCATTTGGCCTTATTATCGTGATAAAGCACAAGATTCCCATCTTGCTGCATGAGGAGCTTGGAAACCTTGCCGGAGGTCCCGGAAGTCCATAGGATATGCTTTTTCTTGCTTTTCAGGCTTTCCGCTTTGCGCAAAACAATGTTCCCGTCTTTTTGTAAAGACAGTGTATAGATCCGATTCTGGGAAAGTAGGTGCTGACCTGGCATCAAGGCGTTACCAGGGTTGAGTCTATCCCCGGCGGTAGCGGTCATGGTTGTCACGACAAGAAACGAAACTGCCAAAAAAATGAATAAAATTCCCTTTTTCATATTTTCTCCTTTTCTCTATTTGTTTTTATTACTAACAATATTAAGCTCGGCCGTCAAGGGGCACCAGGGCCCCAAAAGAAAAATAGGAACATATCGCATCGTTCCCGGTAAATGTTGTCTTGTCAAAGATCTCGTGTACCAAAGATAAAGAGGCACACCGTTTCAAGGAAGCGCGATTTTAACAAGCCTCGGAAGGGGTAAAAAAGGGGTATACGAGATTTGGCATATTGACTTTCAATATATTTTCCTGTAAATGGTAAAAATAATTATCGATAGTGAAAGGTGGGAATTTTTGAGACATCAATTATTGAGAAAACCTCTAAGATTGTTTTCAGCTTTTATACTACTTTCATTTTTGGTAACAGGGCTCCAAGGATGCTTTAAGGTTGGGCCAAATTACAAAAAGCCCGAAACGAGTGTGCCCACCACCTGGCAGAAAGACATCCTGGAAATGGACCCCGCCCTGTCTCCGGAACCGGCCAAGATAAAAAAATGGTGGGAAGTCTTTAACGATCCTATCCTAAATCAACTCATTACCGAATCCCAAACAACTAACTACGATATCCGCATCGCCGTTGCCCGCGTGGAGGAAGCGTGGGCCCAGATTGGTGTCGTCTCCGGACAGCGGATGCCTCAAATCGACGTGAAGGGCTCCTTCGACCGACAGCGGTCGAGTGAAAACGATATCTTCCCTGGAGGCGACCTTTACAATCAGTATATGTCGCAGATCGGCGCCACTTGGGAAATCGATCTTTTCGGAAGGATTAAACGTCAAGTTGCTTCAGCCAAAGCGGCCTTCGAGGCAACTCAGGAGATGAAGACCGATGTTATGCTCACTGTGTATGCGCAGGTAGCTCAGGCCTATATCTCCCTTAGAACCGCCCAATCTCGACTGGCCACTTCTCTCTACAATATTAAATCCCAACGAGAGATTGTTGATCTGACACAGACCCGCTTCAAATACGGGCTCGCGTCTGACCTGGATGTTGCCCAGTCGGAACAGGTTCTGGCCATCTCAGAATCGACGCTTCCCCCTATTAGAACCCAGATTGAAAATTCGATTCACACCCTTTCGGTCCTCCTTGGAAAGTCTCCGTCAGCGCTGAAAGAGCTCCTAAGAGAACCCAAACCGGTTCCCATGCTCCCGGACAAGATAACCGTCGGCATCCCCATGGATCTCATCCGTCGACGTCCAGACATCAGGGCCGCTGAACGGTTACTCGCCGCGCAGACGGAACGGATCGGCATTGCCACATCACACCTCTATCCCAGACTCTCTATCGCGGGGTTTTTTGGCTTCCTCTCGACTGACGCGACGGACGCCTTTCATTGGAGCAGCCGTACCTTTTCCATCGGAGGCGGCTTGAACTGGAATATCTTCAACGGAGGCAGCGTCCGAAGTCTCATCAAGGTTGAGGACGCAAGGACAAAACAAGCCCTCCTAACCTACGAAAAAACCGTCCTGAACGCCTTGAGAGAAGTCGAAGACGCTTTGGTCAAATTCGCGGATGGGGAACGGCGTGTCCTTGACCTGCGTCATTCCGTCGATGTGGCCAAACGGACACTCGACCTTTCCCTGACTCTTTACAAGGAAGGGTTGAAAGATTTCCAGAGCACTTTGGACGCTGAGCGTGTCCTCTTTGACGCGGAAAATAGCCTCGCGGAAGCGGAAGGTATAACGGCAATGAATCTCGTAAAGCTATACAGGGCGCTTGGCGGCGGGTGGGATCCCGACACCGTCGAGCGATCTGAAACACAAACTTCACCACAAAAGGTTCAAAAGAAATGAAGCACACAGCCATGAAGTTTTTCCAGCATTCTTACAAGAGACTCGGGCTCCTACTTTTGATGGGGGTTTTTCTGATTCAGCCTCTTGCGTGCAAGAAAAAAGAAAACAAATACGCACCTCCACCTCCCCCCAAGGTCACCGTGGCCCCCCCGAAGGTCCAGGATGTGACGGTTTATCTCTACATGACGGGGAGAACCGCCGCTATCAACAACGTGGATGTCGTGGCACGAGTCAGAGGCTTCCTCGAAAAGATCTATTTCAAAGACGGGGACATCGTAAAGAAAGGGCAGCTCCTCTTTACCATCGACCCAAGGGAATACCTTACAGCCCTTCACATGGCGGAGGCTGATTTACTCAACGCTAAATCCTCTTTGAACTTCGCGAAAAACGATTTGGATCGCAGGGAAAAGGCCTACAGGAAGAAGGCCGTCAGCGAGTTAGACTATCTACGATCAAAGGCCGAATACGACAAGGCGAAGGCGGCAGTCGCGGCGGCCGAGGCCAAGGTTGAAGAGGCAAAACTGAACCTGTCCTACACAAAAATCCATTCCCCCATCTCGGGGAAGGCATCCCGCCACCTCGTGGATGTCGGAAACTTGGTAGGCGCCAGCGGGCCCACGGTCCTGACCAAGATCGTAAGTCTGAATCCTATCTACGCCTATTTTAATGTGAATGAACGGGACGTCGCCCGCTATCTGAGAAAGGTCGCAAAGGAATACGAGGGAAAAAGTCGGGAGGGAAGGCTTCGGCCAAAACGAACCGTCAAGGTGGAGTTGGCACTCGCCACAGAAGAAGGTTATCCCCACGTAGGAAAGCTTGACTACGTGGACAACCGGGTGGATCCCAATACGGGAACCCTTCAGGCCCGGGCCGTTTTCTCTAATGACGATTTCACGATCGTGCCCGGGTTTTTCGTCAAAATCCGTATCCCTGACCGGGTAGAGAAAAACGCTCTGCTCGTTCCAGAAAGGGCTATCGGCCTCGACCAAGTCGGACGGTATCTCTATGTCGTGGGATCGGACAACAAGGTCGAGCGGAAAGACATCAAGATAGGTCCACAGCTCGGAACCATGCGGGTCGTGGAAAAGGGACTTAAAAAAGACGATCGCGTCATTATTGAAGGAATTCTCCACGCACGACCTGGCATCAAGGTTCAGCCCGTTGCCCCAGCCCCAGAGGAAAAACCGGGGAATTCTGAGGCCAAACCTGAATCCGGAAAAGACAAAGGACAAAACCCCGATCAATCCAATAAAACAAGCAAAGCTTCCAAAAGCTAAGGGACCACCTGATGAGTCGTTTCTTTATTGAGCGCCCGATTTTCTCAGCCGTTATCGCCATTGTGATTCTGATCGCGGGCGCCGTCTCCATCAAAGGCCTTCCTGTCGCCCAGTATCCCGATATCACCCCACCCACTGTCCAGGTTACTGCTGCGTATCCCGGCGCCAATGCCCAAGTCGTGTCGGAAACCGTGGCGCAGCCCATTGAACAGGAAGTCAATGGCGTTGAAAATATGATTTATATGAGTTCCGTCTGCGCAGCGGACGGAAGCTATACCTTGACCGTTTCATTCGAGATTGGAACCGACCTCGACATGGCTACCGTCCTGGT